>NZ_PYHU01000055.1:0-1564 GCF_003989595.1 Alteromonas sp. KS69
AGCGATAATTCATGTTCAAAAACGGATTGGTGGTGAATACCGGTATATGCAATTGTTCAGTAAGGCCAAAGTGACAAGAATCGACTTCGGCATTTTATTACCTGGTGTTTCATCAGCGTTTGTACAAGCGTTCAGAGACAACGCAAAATCTATAAAGTCACATTGTATACCGTTCAATGGACAACAAGTTGTAGATGACGTGGTCAACCAAAATCACACAACCCAGTTAAGCCGCTTTTTGTAAGTTAGCCATGTCAGCCTCATATTGATTTGGACTCTTGTAATCCAGATATGAGTGCATTCGCTGACTGTTATAAAACATAGTGATGTATTGCAGAATATCCTGCTGGGCAGCACGGCGACTCTGGTAGTGACGCCACTGCACTCGCTCTTGTTTCAATGTGCCGAAGAAGCTTTCTACGACGGCATTGTCCCAACAATCACCTTTCCTGCTCATGCTACCTGTTACCTTGTATTGCGTCAGTAACTGTCTAAATTGTCGGCTTGCGTATTGAGAGCCGCGATCCGAATGATGTATCAGGCCCACTTTAGGTTTACGTTGCCACAAAGCCATCGTTAAGGCATCACACACAAGCTGGGCATTCATCCGCGATGCCATACTCCAGCCCACGATTTTTCGTGAGAATAAGTCAATCACTACGGCCAGATACAGCCAGCCTTCTTGCGTCCAGATGTAGGTAATGTCAGAGACATACGCCTGGTCTGGCTTTTGAGCATCAAAGTCGCGTGACAGCACGTTATCGAAGACAGGTTGCTGATGGTCGCTGTTAGTCGTGACTTTGTATTTTCTACGTCGTCTGACGCTCACTCCAGCTTCTTTCATCAAGGCTCTCGTTCGCTGTTTTCCAACCGGATAACCAAGCGAATTCAACGCGCGTTTCATACGTCTTACGCCATAGGTAAAGTCACTGGCATCTGCTACTTTCTGTACCCACTCAATTAACTCATCATGTTGCGGATCCGGTTCAATGTGTTCCTTGCGTCGCACGGCACTATAGTAATTACAGCGACTGACACCAAGAATCTCGCACATCAGGCTAATCGGCCAGGTCTTCTTATGTTGGGTGATGAAACCGTATTTTACTTGGTTTCTTTGGCAAAGAAGACCGTTGCCTTTTTTAAGATCTCTTTCTCCATTTTCAGGCGCTTATTCTCTGCTCGCAGTTGGCGAATTTCTTCCTGCTCGGGCGTCAACTTACCATTGCCACGAAATGCGTGAGCCCCTTCTGATTCTTGCTCTTTAAGCCAGCGGCCTAACATATTGGCACTGATACCAAGACTGCGAGCAGCCTCAGTAATCTTGTAATTTTGTTCTGTAACCAGACTCACCGCATCCAGTTTGAATTCTTTCGAGTAGCTTTTTCGGGTTTTCATATACACTCCAGTTGAGATAATTATCTCTTAACTGGGTGTGTGAATCTATTGGAGCACGTCAATATGACAGAACTTAATGCAGGTGTTTCTTCAGAAAAATTGTTGTCCGTCAAAAAACAAGTCTTCTAAAAATAGGAAAAAAGGAGAGCACTATGAGTGCAGAAGTAAC
>NZ_PYHU01000056.1:0-8600 GCF_003989595.1 Alteromonas sp. KS69
CATATCCCTGTAGCACCTAACAGCTTATTATGTGGAAAAATTCCTTTATACAAGATGGAAAGTTTCCGTACCTCATTTCCCTAACTTACAAACTTTCGCACGAAAACATTCTATTATCAATGTACTACGTTCTGCCTTTCAAAACCGCCCCCGCATTCCGGAACAATTCCTTTTTATTTTTACTAACTTTAAAAACACAAAGTACTGTATAAAAAATAGCCCCTAATGCCCGGCAATCCAACTCACCCAAACACCAACCTATTACGCTAAATAACCACCCGGTCTTTCACTTACAACCGTAAGTGTTCTAAGCCCCCTACTTCTTCTAATAATTTTGTCAGTTCTGGGCTTGGCTGTTGTAGCTAAACATGACAGGCATAATTCGAAAACAGCTTTACCTTTCTAAAGATGCCTGTCTTATTTAGTCAATGATTGTGTTTCATGAGGAAAGCTCCACAGTGATCTCGCCACTTTGTGCTTAATTTGGCTTATTAATCATAGTGTAACAACAAATTGTGGAAGAATTGTGGAGGAGGTCATAATTTACTTTCGCGCCCGTTTAAGTATTCAAATACATCGCGTAGCGCTTCTGATGGTGAGCGAGGCTCGTATCCAAGTTCATTACGAGCTTTCGTTATTTCATACTCCTGCCTGATGCCATAGAATAAAGCCACTTGGCTTCTAATAAGCTCTGCGGGTTTACCTGTCACCTTAGCTGCCAGCTCTGCGCACAAGGCAATAAAATATATTACCCACTTTGGTAGTCGTGCTGGAGCTTTTAAGTTAATTCCCGTTGATTGGGCAGCATTGTATATCTCAGTAAGTGACGAAGAGTTGTTATTAGCCAATATGTACCGGCTACCAGAACTGCCTTTCGTAGTAGCAGCAACTACGCCTTTTGCCACATCGCGAACATCAACGAAATTAAAGAAAAAATGAGGGTCTATCAGAAGCTTATTGGTTCTAATTGTTTCAATAAACTGCATAGTGTCTGTGAGTCGATTAGCATGGGGACCAATCATTGCAGAGGGTAGAACGGAAACCATCCACAGATTGTATTTTTTTGCCAACTCCCAAGCTTTTTGCTCTGACTTTATTTTAGAGTTGTAATAGGCGTTGTTAGATAACGTGTTCCAACTATTTTCATCTAGATAGTTTCCATCGTGCCCAACAGCCGCAACCGAGCTAACATAAACCACTTTTTTCACATTGGCTTCGGCCGCCGCTTTAAGGACAATTTCAGTCCCTTTTACATTCGGCTGGACGATTTCAGTAATAGGATCTTTAGCCCAATGTTTAAATACCGCGGCAACATGATATAAAATATCGACACCTTCCAGGGCTTTTCTCATTGCGTCTATATCTTGCATTTCGGTGTAGACAACTTGGCAGTTCAAGCGGAAAAAATTATCCACATTTTGAATATCACGCATCCCTGCCCTTACTGTTTCGCCTTGCGCTATAAGCGCTCTAACTACATTCCCTCCTAAATGACCGTTCGCCCCGGTTACCAAACATACATTCATAGGTAGGATCTTAAGGAAATTAGGACTTGAATGTATGTATCAAATTTGATCAGATGTTTATCGCCAAACAAACGTCATAAACAAATTTGAGAACATGCGCGATAAGAATAACGAGCTAAACAAGATAACGGAAGTCCTGAACGAATTTAATATTAACGATATTGGTAAACGGTGTGGTTTTTGTCATCGGGAGCGTATCGTGAAGCCCTATGAATTAGTGATGGCACTGGTGACGGCCATGGGGGACAAGAACATTGACTGCATCAGTGATTTGCACCGCTATTTTACTGGATTGACGTACACCGATGTGCAGTACAAGCCGTTTCATAATCAACTGAGTAAGCCAGCATTTAAGCAGTTGATTCAGCGCATAGTGGGCGTTGCATTGCATAAATGGCAGCAGCATATCCTTGGTACAGACACTGACCTATCGGCGTTTAAGCAGGTCGTGCTGCAGGATGGCAGTTCGTTTGCCATTCACAACGCGTTAAAGGAAGAATTTAAAGGCCGTTTTACCACCGTTAGTCCTGCGGCCGTCGAGGTTCATGTGAGCTGGGACATGTTACACAGTCAGCCTGAACGGATAGCCGTCAGTGCAGACAGCGTGGCAGAGTATGATTTTTTACCGCCAGCCGAATCGTTAGTAGCCTGCTTATTTATGGCAGACCGAGGCTATTTCAAACTGTCGTATCTGGATAGTATCCATCAGGCGGGAGGGAGCTATCTGGTCAGGGCAAAAACGACCGCTAACCCTTTGGTTTTTTTGGGTGTTACAGCGCAGGGTAAGCGTTTGAAACGATTCGACAATGTGAAGCTCAAGGACGTGAAACATCACATCCGACGAAGCCAAGTGGTCGATATGGACGTCGAGGGAAGTGTGTCATATCGGCTGATAGCGAGTTGGCCTACGGGTAAATCAGAGCCAACCTATTGGGCAACGAATTTGCCGCGTGAGAAATACCCGGCAAAAGCAGTCGTACAACTATACAGCTTACGTTGGCAGATAGAGTTACTGTTCAAAGAATGGAAATCCTACTGCAATTTACGCAAGTTCAATACCCGGAACGCGGGCTTGATGGAAGGGCTGATATGGGTCAGTTTGCTGGCACTGCTGGTGAAACGGCGTATTGGATTTAGTATTCAACGGTTGATGGGTGTCGATATATCGAGCTTCATGGTCGCGAAAAATACGCAGAGCTGGTTTTACCCATTAATGGAATCGATACTCCATGACGCTTACTCTGAATTAAAACAAACGTGGAATTGGACAGTAAATTATTTATCAAGATATGCCAAACGGGCACATCCTGACAGAGACAGGAAAACCGGGCGCTTGAAGTATGGATTGGTCTCGGTTAACCCTTAATGTCCAACATATGAACATACATTAGACATCTTGTATTCACTTATAAAGTTATTAAGTGACAAGACTATAAACTCTCCCCCTAGGGGAACAGTCAAGGGCTTTTAATTATTTGGGTTGTTAAGCGGAAATTGATCAATCAGTTCTTGTTTTAATGACCCTAGCTCAACATCTAGCTGTTTGGCTTGTTCAATCTCGATTCTAATTTGCTTCTGCTTTTGCTTTATGGCATTTATCGCCACCTCGACCGGAAAGCGATTTTCTTTTGCCTTAACCTGAATCATTGGCAGCAATTCTGAAAGTTTAAAACCCAGGGATTGCGCTTTTTTTATCATCGAGATTATGACGACATGGTGCTTATCGTAAATGCGGTACTTCCCTAATCTAGGCACCTTTGACAACAACCCTAGCGCCTCGTAGTGATGAATTGCTTTTTTTGACGCGCCAGTAAGTTTTGAAACCTCTCCTATATACATGTTTTTTCTAATCCTAATGGGTGTAACGCTTACGAAATTGGCATATTGAATCGGTCAGACTTTACTAGACAGATCTTTGTTTGAATGCTTCTAACTTTTTATAAACCAGAGAGAGAAACTTAACCAGACAGGCATAATTCGAAACCACCAAAACTGTCCTTTAGTACACTTTCTTTAATCTGAATGGCTAATCTTAACCACGCAGTTTGAAACCTGCTTTTAGCAGGCCGCTGGCAAAGTGATTCACCTTGAGCAATACGCACATAACCGACATTAGCAACGGGTTCAAGGTCGACAAAATAACCAAGTATGCCTGTCTTGTTTAGTCGCCTAGTCGCCTGATTGACCTGTTAGCATTACTCTTTAATGTACCAACCTTTAGATTTAAGACATGAAGCATTACCGCTAAAAAATGATAATAACTGGACGGTTGCATCGGTTACATCTTCTTTACGTGAATTTTTGTCTAAAGTTGTGCCAGTAACACTTTCTCTAGCTTGTAACGCACAATTACTCGCTTCTTTGCGAAACAGTTCATTATCGGCTCTCATCTCACCGTATTGCTCATGTACAACAATTGGTGCCGATGTAGAACATGAACACATCGTAAGTAATATAAGGGGCAAAGAAATAACGCTAAATTTTGGAGCGAAGCGACTTAATAGTCGTTCGCGTAAACGGTATGGGTTCAAAACTCCTTGGCAGATTAAGAATGACGATGCATGATCAATTTTGCACTTGGGAGTTGATACTAAGCGTTTTTAAGCCAACCATTTTGAGATGCTATTAAAACTACTGCATCGCTAATTAATTGATTTGCGAATTTCTTATTGTTCTCAACTGCTGGACCAATAATTTCAAATTGCTTGTTTAATTTACGTGTAAGTTCTTCGCTATGTATTTTTAAATTTCGATTATCACTAATATCAATTGCCAGTCGCCCTTGCTCGTCGAGTGCCAATAGAAAATCTGAAGAAGTAGCGCGTTTATTTTGAAAAGAAGCTTTTTGCCATTCTAAAGCAGTAGAAAAGTGGAGTTCGCCGTCATGCAGCCATGTTTCTTCTGTTTCGCCTCTTTCCCTGAACTGCTGACTTGCTACATTCGCCAAATCTTCAGGTGAAGGGGCGCATGCGCACAGGCCTAGTAACAAAATTAAAAATATTGGTTTCATAAATCATCCTTGCAAAACATATAACGCCGCAATAAAGCGCGGCTTTGCCGCGTAGATTTTGATTGCCTTGTTAGCCATCTTTAAACTAGCAAAAGCTTCAATTCAGTTGCAGCGTAGGCAAAACCGTATGAGATTGTAAATATAATACCAATCCAAATTGCTATGAGAGGCCAGCCACCAAGAATAATGGCAAGAGTATACTTCGACCACGAAGGGTCATCTGGTTGTGACTTAGTCCAAAAGTGCTTTACTTTCCCAGAATAACCTAGCTTTTGAAAAAGCCTCTTAGGGATTTTTCTTCCAATAAGCCAAAGTAAGTATATTGAGGATATATAGAAAAGAACGACTAACGCTATAGTTACTTCTTCTGGAAATTCTCGCGCCATCGATGGTCTAAGTTGAAACCATTCCAACAAACCTATGCACAATACGATTATTGCTTGCGGAGCAATGCCATGAGCACCATCGTAATATAAGTACGAGTGCATGGCACGCTTCCTTTTTTCTGGCGATGTGTCTTTCTTTTTGATGCTTCCCCAGGCGATGAGAAAAACTGCCAATGTTGTTATTACTGGAACCGTGAATGTATCGAAAAAATTAAATGTACTTTCATAGATGTCGTTAAATATTTTGTCTCGTTCAGTCGTTCCTTTGATTAATTGTGATGTGATTTCTGGCTTTCCGTAAAGAAAATTCATAAAGCCAATAATAATAAACGCTGGAAGCGTGGCATATACTGTTTCTTGTATGTTGAATGGCCAAGGACTCAACAGACCCTTCAGATCAAGTTCTTTATCATTGAAATCCACCAATTCTTCACCTTGCCTGATAGCCTTCCTGGTTCTCAAATATTTTTTTAGGTCGAGTATTTGTTTAACTGGCTTAAGAATAAGCACATGTATTGGTGATTGATTATCAGACATGAATCCCTCCTTTCTGACTAACGCTTCGATAACCGGCGCAGGTCTGCTGCGTCCGGCGCCGAAGGCGCGTAGCTAATTGACTTGTTAGATTTCATCAAACTTCTGCTTCAGGTTGTAATTACTACCTAGCATTCTTTCTATGTCTGATTTTTCAAACCCAAGCTGCTGAAGTAATTGGAGTTAAAAGACAGCTTCCATTTTTTGGCATAACACCCATAGGTCCAAACCTTTCACAGAGTCGCTTTCTAGCTCCTCGCTGTAGAACTTTCAAAATATGCCTGTCTTGTTTAGCCCTAATTATTCGTCACCTTCGTAAAAATAACCTTCGTCGAAACTTCCATATTTTACTGATTTAGTATTGTCCTTTTCGGAGATATATTCTTCATGTTCTTCTATTAACTTATCGTTTAGAGCTTCAATCAATTTGTGTCCACTTAGAGCTTTAATCTTAGGTTTTCTGCCATCTGAAACAATAATGCTGGGAATTTTATCTCGAACTAATTTTTTAGTTCTTCTGAAATCTGTATTATCAGTGTTGCGCTTAGCTCTATTACATTTGTAACAAAGTGCTTGAAGATTCTCTTCTGAGTGAACGTCAATCAATTTACCATCTTTAGTTACTTTTTCGTTTTTGTTTTTTGTGGATTGAGGAACGATATGATCTATATCAATAGGACGTAATGATGATGGAATTCCACATAATTCACATTTACCATTTGAACGCTTCAAAACTTTATATCTTATGGATTCACTCGCTTGAGGAGAGCGTTCAATGTTTTTCTTTTTATCTATCCAAATTGATATTTTTTCTTCGCATATTTCTAATTCTCTAACTGGGTTTTCTAAATCAACCAAACCAGGATTTAATAGAAATAGTTCTCCATTTCTTTGGTATTGAATAACATCATGTTTTGTCAGAATATCCTTAGGCCAACGCATTACAATTTTTTTATAGTAATCAAGAATAGAAAGATCATACCTAGCTAGAGCAACAGATAAATCCGTTTTAGTACACTTTCCATTATTATTAAGCAACTCTTTAATGATAACTGGTTGATAAACTTCAGTCATGGACATCTTGTACAACAAAAAGTGACTTAACTTTGAACTCATAATTATTCCAGATTGCTAGGGGGAATTAAAATTGTCTTTAACTGAAAAATTTTAAAAACTGGTCTTACCCACTAAAAGTGGACATCCATGCTAAGCGTATATCGCTTCGTATTCATATGGGCTACATAACCCAGTGTTGAATGCTGGCGTACGCGATTATAAAAAATCTTAAAGAAACTTAACCAGACAGGCATAATTCGAAACCACCAAAACTGTCCCTTAGTACACTTTATTTAATCTGAATGGCTAATCTTAACCACGCAGTTTGAAACCTGCTTTTAGCAGGCCGCTGGCAAAGTGATTCACCTTGAGCAATACGCACATAACCGACATTAGCAACGGGTTCAAGGGCGAGAAAATGCAATGCGATTACTGGGATAGCGTTGCATCTAAATAGCGAATCTCACAAAACTTATTGCCACTTTTCGCTGGTGAAGGAATAAAAATTTTCCTACACAATTAGCGACGAATTAAGTTTTCGTAAATGCAGCTTCGCCTTCCCAAATAGGCCTGTCTTGTTTAGTCTACCTAGGGCAGTCGCGCTTCTAGCATCCACTGACTTTATTTGATAGTTGGCTTTTCAATGCTTACGTCTTTGTATTTTCTATTCTTATACAGGGAGATGGCTACATTCATAACATACTCTTTAGGCGCAATATCTTCTAGCTCCATGGCTATTTCTTCTGGTTGCAGACCCTTATTAACAAGCATAACTATACGGTCATTCAACGCTACTGTAGAAAAATCGCTGTTAACATGAAAGCCACTGGTTCTTTTTTCCAAAAATCTTATCCGTTTATCTAATGTTCGAGTGGTATACAAAATTTCAGTTAGTATGTCATCTGAGCTTCGCGTTGGCTCTAGTTCGTCACTAGCGGGCGAATCTCTTATCACTTCATTAAACTTTTTCTCGAATAGTGGCCAATATGTCTCAAATACCTGATCCAATATACGGTCATCTAATGCATTCTCTCCAAGCTCTTTGTTAATAGTAGAAAGCAGCGATTTCATACCCTCTTGATTAGGCATCGTATGATTAAACTGTGCCAAGGGATTTGCTAGATCCGCGGGTGTAAGGTCAATAAGAAAAGTACAGACTCTGTTAGCGGACAATCCTTTTGCCAATGCACCAGATTCGAATAATATCCAAGGGTTGGATTTATTCTCTTTTGTAAGACAAACAATGCCAACTTTCGTGTCTTTAAGTTGGTCATTTATTTCATTAAACCAGAGAGAGCCTTTGTCGATATCTTTTGATGACACCCATGGCTCTGAGGCTTGCAATGTACATTTAATCCAATCTCTGAGTATTTCAGCACACTCTTTACTTAAGTTTTTAGACCAACTTATAAAAACATTCATTTTAATTTCCTTATCTTATGGTTTCGAATGTGCAGCTTAGCGTAACCAATGGTCTTCCCCACTAAAAGTGGACTTCCATGTTAAGCGTATATCGCTTCGTATTCATATAGGCTTACATAACCCAGTGTTGAATGCTGGCGGACGCGATTATGAAAAACCTCCGTGTATTCGAAGATACAAGATTTGATTTCCTGAAGCGAGTTGAATTTTTCTCCGTATATAATTTCGACTTTCATAACTAAACAAGACAGCCATAATACAAAAATACCAAAACTGTCTCTTAGTACACTTTCTTTAATCTTAATGGCTATTCAAACTGGTAAACGAGTCAATCAGAGTCAGACAGCCGTAATGCCTAAAGCCCGAAAGTCGCAAATTAGTTTATTAGATACGCCCTATTATCACTGTGTTTCCCGCTGTGTTCGTCGTGCCTTTTTATGTGGCGAGGAAAACGGTAGAAGCTTTGAACATCGTCGCCAATGGGTGGAAGACCGTATTCATGTTTTAAGTGAGGTGTTTGCCATTGATGTATGTGCTTATGCGGTGATGAGTAATCATACGCATTTGGTATTACACATAGCTAAAGAGAAGGCGGACGCACTAAGTATAGAAGACGTGATTCAACGTTGGCACAGACTTTACAAAGTAAGCGATCAATTTAGACCG
>NZ_PYHU01000057.1:0-2525 GCF_003989595.1 Alteromonas sp. KS69
AAACGCTCCTGGCACCCCCTCCGGTCGCTGGGACGCTAACACGTGGGCTGGCTCGCTTCGCTCGGATTTTAGCCCACGTGCTAGCGCCCCAAAGCTTAGCGTTAGAAGGCGTCAGCCTAAACTGCGTTTGGCTTTATAAAAATTCCAGTTCAACCGCCCTCACCTGCTGTATCAAAATCGCCCTGGCTTTTGGTGGTTTTAACGTAAGCGATCAATTTAGACCGTCTTTTCCTCATTGAACTACCCCGTAAAATAGTCCCCGTAGATTTTACTCACGGAGACTTAATCGATGGCAACAAAAAGACGTACACGCGAGCAATGGCAGGTATTGGTTGATAAGCAAGCAGCAAGCGAACTGTCGGTCAGTGAATTTTGTGCACAGCATGCGTTAACAGTATCAAACTTCTATCTGTGGCGTAAAAAACTGAGCGATGATAGCCAATCGCTTGCGCAGCAAGATAACTGGCTTGCCTTTGATATGCCAGCAAGTGCGAACCAGAGCGCAGGCTCTGCCTGGGAGATTGAACTGGCATTACCCGGTGGTGTGGTGCTGCGGATGAACCGGGCTGCCTGATGTTACCCTTATCCAATGGGCGTATTTGGCTGTATACCGGTAATACGGATATGCGCAAACAGTTTGATGGGCTGGCGGCACTGGTACAGGGCAAACTGGGGATGCAGGCGCATTGTGGTGACTGGTTTGTGTTTATCAATAAACGCCGCACGCAGCTAAAGGTGTTGTATTACTACCAGGGCGGCTATTGTTTGTGGAGTAAACGGTTAGAAAAAGGCACCTTCGCCAAAGTCACTGACGGTACAGCAAAAACACCATTAAACAGTGCTCAGTTACAGTGTTTGATTGATGGCATTTACTGGCAAAAAGACAAACAAAACAGGCGATTTAATTGACTGATTTTGTTATAATTTACGCCATGAAAACACATTCTATTAGTCACCTTTCACCGTCTGAAATTGAGGCTGCCTTTGCTCATCAAGCTGAGGAGATTGCGCAACTCAAGCATCAACTGGACTGGCTTAAACGCCAGTTGTTCGGGCGTAAGTCTGAAAAGGTGTTAGTGGATAATCCGGCGCAGAGCAGTTTGTTTGATGAGGGTGAGACACACGCCTTACCGGCAGACACCAAACCGGTGAAGGCCCATACCCGTTCCTCACAAAAGCAACGTCGCGACTCGGATGTGAATGATGAAGGCCTGCGTTTTGATGAGACGGTGCCTCAGTTGATTATTGATGTGCCTGCGCCTGAGTTACAGGGGGCGGATGCCGACCAGTATGATGTCGTGGATATCAAAGAAACCCGTCGCTTAGCACAACAGCCCGGCAGTTATGTGGTACTGGTGTATCGTCGTCAGGTCGTGCGTCATAAAACCACGCAAACCCTTAAGGATACCCCAGCCCCCATCAATGTACTGGAAGGCTGTTACTGCGATGTCTCACTACTTGCCGGCCTAATGGTGGATAAAGCGGTATATCACTTACCGCTTCACCGCCAACATCAACGCATGCTTGATAGCGGTATCACCCTTAGCCGGGCTACCTTAATCAACTGGATACAACAAGGCATTGAGCTGCTTCGGCCCATCGCCAAGGCCCAGTGGCAGCACATTCTGCAAAGCAAAATCCTGATGATGGATGAAGTGCCCATCAAAGCCGGGCGTACCAAAGGGGCTGGCCGAAAACCGGGGCAAATGAAACAAACCTACTTCTGGCCGATGTACGGTGACAGTGATGAGGTGGCGTTTACCTGGAGTCACAGCCGGGGCATGTTGCACGCCAAAGCACAGTTACAGGACTTTACCGGTACCTTGCTCACAGATGGCTATGCCGCTTACACCAAAACGGTTGAACAATTAAATCAACACGAACGGCAGATTGTGCACGCTGCCTGTTGGGTACACATGCGCAGAGGCTTTGAAAAAGCCCTCGACAGTGAGCCTCACACCGCACAACAGGCATTGGATATTATCGCCACACTCTACCGGCATGAAAAACACATCCGGGATAAGCAATCAGACCTGGCCGATATCCATACCTACCGCCAACAACACAGCGAACCACTCGTGACTGACTTCTTCCGGTGGGTCTACCAACAACGACAGCGCACTGATTTACTACCCAAATCCCCCTTCGCCAAGGCGCTTCATTACACCGCTGAGCGAGAGAGCCAACTCAAGGTGTTCCTGAGTAACCCCGCGTTACCCATGGACACCAATCATCTTGAGCGGGCACTGCGGGTAATCCCCATGGGCAGAAAAAACTATTTGTTCTGTTGGTCCGAACTCGGGGCTGAACAACTGGGCATATTACAAAGCCTGATGGTGACTTGCCGCCTGCAAGGCGTCAATCCCTACCATTATCTGGTGGATGTATTGCAGCGTGTAGCACTGCACCCGGCCAAAGATGTACTCGACCTGACGCCAAGAGTCTGGAAAGAGAAATTCGCGGACAAAAAATTGACGAGCGATTTAGATAAAATGGGGTGATCCGGGTCTATATTGATCGCTTAC
>NZ_PYHU01000058.1:0-5254 GCF_003989595.1 Alteromonas sp. KS69
ATTTGTGGGGATACCTCAGGGGCAGAGTACTTTTCTGAAAAAAATATACTCTGCCCCTTTGATTTGGCGATTTATTTACTGCCTAAATGCTCGGCCAAACCTGGAATGAATTCAGCTCCATGAACAACCTCTATGCTAGAGCCACTGAAATCATCACCTATCGGTTCTATTCGCCCCCCTAAACACGTGCCTAGAAAAGCTTCAGCAACGGCATAAAATGAAAGGTTATTTTCAGGCTTGCTAAAACCATGTCCTTCATCGGGGTAAAGCACATACGTTACAGGAATATTACGCTTTTTCATCGCTTCCACGATTTGGTCAGACTCCGCTTGTTTTACTCTAGGATCATTCGCTCCTTGTCCAATGAGTAAAGGCTTTTCTATCTTGTCCACATGAGTGATAGGCGAACGCGCTTTAAGCAGAGCTAACCCTTCCTCAGTATTTGGATCGCCTATCGCATGATAAAACACCTGACGAAAGCTTTCCCAGTAAGGAGGTATAGAGTCGAGCAAGGTGATTAAGTTTGACGGCCCAACAATATCAACGCCACATTGGAATGCTTCTGGGGTAACAGTGAGCCCGGTTAGCGTAGCGTAGCCGCCGTAACTTCCTCCCATAATGGCGACTTGGTCATTCGATGTAATACCTTGCTCTATTGCCCATTCTTTCGCATCAATTAGGTCATTGTGCATGGCACCCGCCCATTCTTTATTTCCTGCGTTTAAAAACGCTTTACCAAAGCCTGTTGAAGCGCGAAAGTTAACTTGTAACACGCTGTACCCTCGATTTGTTAACCATTGCGCTAAAGGGTTAAAGCCAAATTCGTCCCTCCCCCAAGGGCCGCCATGTACCAATAAAACCAATGGGGAAGCGCGCTCTGCTTTGCCGTCTTGGTTAGGATCTGCCTCCAAGGGTATAGACAAATAACTCACTAAATCTAGATTATCTCGTGATGGAATCACCACGCCATGCATAACAGAAAGAGGTAGGTTATTAATTTCTGGCTGAGTAATAAATAAGTCCGATAATTCACCGGTTGTAGTATCAAATACTTTATAAATAGGTGATTGATTACTTTGATCAGTAAATACAGTCCAAAGAGAACTATCAATTGTTTGCGCTAAAACTTGTGAGCCGCCACTTAATTGGCTGTTCAGCTGTTGAATGGGGTCAATGAGAGCATCATCTATGGCGTGCCATTCAGGCCTAATATAGTTTAGTGCATAAGCTAGTGGCTTATGGGTACGGGGATGAAAAAGTACATTTGTTACATCTACTTTATCACTACTAGCAATGGAAGTAGGCGTTGTGTCTCCTACTGGTAGGTATACGAGGGCCGCAGTGTTTCGCTCCCGCGTATCTATCATATATATTCCTTCATTCTGTTGATCGAAACCGAGAATATTAAAAGATGATGAATCTGCGAAGGGAACTTCAAACCAAGGATTCCATTCATCAACGGATTTAATAAAAACATGGCTTGCCCCATCTTCTGCCGTCTTTACCGCGACACGCGCATTTAACTTATTATCAAGCACGAAATAAGAAAAACCGTCGTTTTGAATAATTAAGCTGCGCTGCCCAGTGGCGACGTCTACCTTATACACGTCGTGCCATTTTGCATCACGGTCATTCATACCAACAACAACTATGCCTGGAAATGCCGCGTTCTGATCCATCTGGCTAGCTTGCACACCTGCATAAGGAGTTAAGTCCTTTATGTCACCGCTGTCTAAATCTATTCGGTACAAATGCCAATTTTCATCCCCATTTTTATCTTGGGTGAAAAATACATATCGACTGTCTAATGACCAAAAGTGAAGAGGAATACCGCGTCCTGAATCTTGCGTAACGGGGGTCGCGCTGTCGAAATCACCAATTTTGCCAACCCAAATATTCATGACACCATCTACTGGCGCTCTAAAACTCATGCTGTTGCCATCTGGACTGACGCGCCCTTGATAGCGGCTTGGATTGCCGAATAAAACTTCTCGGGAGATAAGCGTTGGCGGCAATGTTTGTGGGTTAGATAAATCGGAAGCTTTTTGGGATGTTTGCTTTGTTTGGGTAACGCAACCGGGTAAGTTAAAAAGCACGCCCAACATGAACGCACAAAAAATGATCTTTTTCATTTTCTTTCCTTGTAGATAGCCTTGTATATGGGCCAATACTACTTGGCTTAACCTTTGTCCCTGTGTAGTAGCTTTTTAATATAGTCACAGATAAACAAATACTACAACATACTTCGCGAATTAACGTATTTCGCTGTAAACGCTACATCGCCTTAAGACATCCGTTTGTAATAATTTGAGAGAGTATGCAAACCATTTGATATTAGGTGACAGAAAGCAAGACAGTAGCTACCTAAGGAAATAGCGCCCTTTATTCGAGAAATATTTACAGTTTTATTCGGTAAAATAGTCATCCTCTCTAGTCGTTACATATATTACGGCGCAAAAAACGCACTTCTTTTTGTCGATAAAATCGGGCTACAAGCCGCATTATGACGCTATTTTGAGCAACAATTTAAAACAATCTGGCAAAGTAGGCCTGTGGTTTGCAACTCCATAACTAACTCACATTAACTCACAAACTGAAGGGATACATTATGTTACGTTGGGCTTTAATATTTTTAGTAGTTGCATTAGTTGCAGCAGTTTTAGGATTTGGTGGAATTGCTGGTTCTGCAGCGGGTATCGCCAAAATTATATTCGGTGTTTTCGTTATCCTACTGATCATTTCAGTTGTTATGAATATGGTTAAAGGCAAAAGTTAAACGAAAGCCGAAGTAAAAAATTGGTTTTAAGACTTTGCGAGAGTCTGTAATAAACAGCCATTAGTCATTTGATTAATGGCTGTTTTTTTTAATTTACGCTTCATCAATGGAGATCATTATGAGCAACAAACAACGCATTACGAACGTAGGTATCGGTCTTGCCGCTGCATCTGCAGGAATTCTAGCGAGAAAAACGCTTCAAAAGTCGTGGGAAAAAGTAACTAACGACCCCGCCCCGAAAGACAAAGAAAGTGAAAATACAGACCTTAAAGAGGCCGTAACCTGGGCTGTAGTATCAGGCATTGGAGCAGGCGTTGCTAGAATGGCCGTTCAATATGTACTAGACAAACGCCAGTCGAAATAACACTGCCAAATTGATACCTCTTAAAAGTGTAAGCACTTATAAGAGGTTTCGAAACGTTGGTTAATTTTTGCGACCTGTTCCCATAACACATCTGTTAAATAAATCTGCAAGATTGAATACAAGCCAATTCATAATTTAACCCTGTATATCTCTCTTCTGGTATAAAAGAAAGCAATGATGGCGCTTAAAATAACGACAGTAACAATGGTGTAGAACATAGACACCATGGGGTAGCCCCACACTACAATCAGCACATAGTTTATTGAGGCGGGCACAACAAGTTGACGGGCAATACCTAAATACATGGGAAACATAGGCTTTTGCATTGCCTGCAATATAGCCACACTTTGAAACAAAACCACGTACGCATAAAAAGCTAATGTATCAATTCTAAGGTACGTTATTCCTGTATTTTTAATGGCACTGTCGTTAGTAAAAAGGCTCATTGCCAGCGGCGATAGAAAATACATAATGGGAATAGACACTACCGCCATAAAGAAACCGATTAGTAACCCCTTGCGGTACGTTTCAGCCACACGGTCGTATTTGTTTACGCCCATATTCTGGCCAGCTATGGCCATTACCGCGCTATTTAACCCTAACGCTGGAAGTAACAACACCTGCTCTAGGCGCAGCCCAACGGTATACCCGGCCACATGCTCGCTACCAAATTGACCGATAAGTGCCACAGTAATAAAACCACCTAAAATAATGGTGAGCATATTGAAGCTAGCGGGCACAATTTGTTTAAGTAGCTTTTGCCAACGCTCTTTATCAAAAGTGGGCATTACCGATATGTTTAAACGCTTCATCAGTACGCGGAACAGGTAAAACGCGGTGGCAAACTTAATCACTACGGTAGCTAGCGCTATACCGCTTACCCCTAAGTCGAGTGCGAAAGTAAAAAAGGGGTTAAGGCCAAAATTGGCAAAGAAACCAATCATGAGTGCATTTCGGTTAGATTTGGTATCGCCTAGTGCCATTAACGCGCCGGCCGCCCCGAAAGATAAGGTGAAACCTACCGAGCCTGCTAACGTTACCCATAAATATTCCATCGCAAGGGGCTCGATATGAGGTTCAGCACCAAGTAAAACCACCAACGGACGCGCCGCAAAAAATCCTATTACACACGACACCGCACTAAAGGCGATGGCAAGGCCGCTTACGTTATCTAGCCAGCCTTTCACTTCGTGGGTTTCTCCCCTACCCGCCCCCGGCGCAATCATTGCAGAAGCCCCAGTTTGAATGCCAATACCAATAGACAGCAGTAGAAAGAAAACGCTGGACGCGATAGATAAACCGGCAAGTGCATTATCTGACAAGTAGCCCGCAAACCAAATATCGGTCAGGTTATACAGTGTATTGAAGATCATGCCCGTTGATGCCGGGATAGCAAGCCGCACCATGTGGCCGACAATAGCGCCTTCCGTTAACGATGGTTCAGATTTGGTGGCTTCTTGCATTTAGCTTCCTCGGCTACAACGAATACCCGCAATAACATACCGACTTTTAAGCCCGCTGGAAAAGTTTTGTTTTCATAATGAGGTAACAGAATGAGATCAGTGTGAATTTAGGAATTAATGTACTCTGCTCTCTTTATTCCTGCTCCCTTTATTCCTACTCCCTTTATTCCCTCCTTATTTAAAAGCTAGTCTACAGCGCTAACTTTCCCTATACTTTTCGCAAACTGTTTAAAAAAGGAACAAGGAATGTATCGATTTGGCATTGTCGGCGCTGGCATGATTGCGGATTTTCATGCTCAGGCTATTAACGCTATACCTAATGCAGAGCTAACAGGGATTTATTCACGTTCAACTGATAAAGCGAACGCCTTCGCACAGAAACATAACTGCACACCTTTTGACGATTATGCTTCTTTTATAAATTCCCCCAATATTGATGTTATTACCGTATGCACCCCATCAGGGTTTCATTTAGAGCCCATATCCGCTGCAGCCAAAGCGGGTAAACACATTATTTGCGAAAAGCCCCTTGAAGTGACCGCCGAACGAGTGGATGAAATGATAGCCGTATGCGCAGAAAATAATGTGATGTTAGCGGGCATTTTCCCCCGACGTTTCAATGCATCGTCGCGTAAGCGATCAATATAGACC
>NZ_PYHU01000059.1:0-18442 GCF_003989595.1 Alteromonas sp. KS69
TCTATTGGAGCACGTCAATATAAATAAACACACCCGATAAATATAAATTCACCGGTAACTTGAAAGAGAAATCAGATATTCTGTTTAAATCGTTGAGGCACAAACTCACTTCAGCGATTTCAACTTAAGCGCCACTCAAGCGCCACTCAAGCGCTGGTCGATAAGTGACTTTCGCCCCGCGGTTATAGATACTCTCTGTTTCACTTATTTTTCTGCATATGAATAAGGCGATTAATATCAGCTTTAGGATAAAAAAGTTCAATCACTTCTATCAATTGTGAGCACGGTAATAAGTTGTCTATCCGTGATAGGAAAACCTCTTTATAGGGCTATCAGCGCTTGCTTTAGCTGACTACTGGCAATAATTAACTGTTGGCTCACGAGCAGTAGAAAATGTAACTTAACATGCAGTCATGATCTCACGTTAGGAACTTATTCGGATCTTCCCTAGTATCAATTGAATAACATTTTTATGCTGTTTCTAATTATTTCATCGATCTCGGGACATTCATTGAGACAGGTAACGTTAATCTATATTAGGATAACCTATTGTCAGCAAGTGTTTTTCAACAGTTTCTTGATAGAACTCTGCAAAAAAATCGTAAAGTCATTTTATCGTTGTACGCCCAATGAGTTGAATGGAAGCATTGACTTGTTCCAGCAGCAATTATCCGTGACAAGGAACAGGTGGCCGAAAACTTTTTTGATCTCTACTACATACCAAATTCGAAAGCTAGGTTACGTTTCATTACCCTATTTTTATTCTCTTGCTAAGTCGCAGTCTCTCTTTTCAGGAGTGATATTAAGGCTAAGGTTACAGTAACTTAAGCCTGCCAAAGATTACGGACCAATAGTTTCATTTTTAAAAGTCAACAAAAACGATATGTCTTCTTCGGCAGTTTTGGTTACAGAAACTTCTGCACATACAGCGTCGCACAATGCATCTACTATAGAAAGACCTAGCCCAAAGTTATCTTCAGATGTTCTAGAAGCATCTTTTTGCCAAAGCGGTTCAAACATATGCTTTAGATCATCCTCATTAACCTCTGTCCCCACCTTATTTGTCACTCTGAGGTAAACATTACTAGAACTATTTACACCTAAGTTCACAAGTATTTCTGTATCAGTTTTTCCGTGTTCTATAGCGTTATCTATCAGATTACTTATTATCGATTCTACTGCAACGCGATTGCTCTTGACGCTTAACTGAAAATTGGAGCTAATCTCTACCTTAACATTTCTTGCTTCTTTTATCTGAATAAGTTGAGTTACTAATTTGTGGATATCTATCTCATCAGTTAGCTCTAGGGTCTTAAAACTATATTTTTGGATTAACATAAGGCCAGAAATAATATTTTTCATTCTTGTGCCTATTTGCAAAACACGTGGCTTAAAATCTTTTTCTAATCTTATTTCTCCTGGAAACTTAATTGCTACTTCAGTCATATTTATTAATTCAGAGACTGGTGTTTTTAGCTCGTGTGCGATATCCGAAGTCAACCTCTTCTCACGCAGGTAAAGCGAATAATTATCTTCAATAAAGTGATTCAAACTTTGGGTAATGGGTTCCAATTCCTCGACATTATTTTGAAAAGCTTCGTGTTTTTGCCTAGTGGTAAATCGTAGTCCTTTTATCTTGGCATTTAAGGCATCCAAGGGTGCCAGAGCATAAGCCACAGTGTTACGCACTGTAAATCGAACAACTAGCGGCACGATAATTAATGCAAATAGAAAAGCACCATCGATAAACCACAACGTGAAATTTAACAATTCTGTAGATGTTGCGTACGCGATAACCATTGACGGGCGAGTATCGTTACCCTTATCCATGACGCGATAAAATCCAGCTCTGTCTTCAGAATCAATCTGAGGTATATATCGAGTGTAAATTACCCGACCCGTACGGCCATCGGGCAGAGTAATATCCTGGAAAGAATATTCATCCAGGCCAATGCTGCTGTAAGGCAATTCATTGATGGTATAAAGCGCCAGAGTATCTGATTTTTCAAACGTTGAGTCTTTGTACCAAAGTTGAAAATACTCGGGGGAAGATGTCCCTTCAAACTCAGGCAAATACTCACCTGCAAATTCGAACTCCACACCCTCGACATCTTCATTTACCAAGCTCTGAAGCATACCTACTTTTGCCTTCATAGCCTGGTTGAATTCTTGTTCGATCCAGGAATCGACGCCAATATCTGCTGCAAGTAAAACGGCAATGACTAACAGTGAAATAATAATAGAAAGTCTTCGTGTTAATGTTTTACGTATTGATTTCATTAGCTTCTACAACTCTGTAACCAAAACCACGTTTACTTTTAATGGGTAGAGACGCGCCGCTTTCTCTTACTTTTTTCCTTGCTGAGGAAAGGTGAGCTTCAATAGCATTTTTTGAGATATGGTCATAGCTTCCAGAAATAAATTCACTCAGCATTTCTGAGGTAACTATCTTGTGTCTATTGAGGAAAATACATTCAACAATTTTGTACTCATTCGGGGTCAGGTTGATAATGCCATTATTGTATGAAAGCGTTTTAAACTGGATATTGAGTGTCAAACTGTTGATAGTAACCTGGTCATTGAGACAATTTGCCGCACCTCTCCTCATCAAGCTAAGTAGTCTAGCAGTCAATTCGTCAAACGAGAACGGCTTAGAAAGGTAGTCGTCAGCACCTGCCAATAGCCCCGCTACCTTGTCTTCAGACTCAGATCGCGCAGATAAGATGATAACCTTTGTTTCTAAATGTCTTTTTCGTAACGTTTTAAGAATAGTCATACCGTCCAACTCAGGTAGCATCATATCAAGGATGATTATTTCGTAGCTACCAAGCAACGCCATACTCAATCCCTCAGAGCCAGTGCCAGCAGTATCGACTGAGTACCCCAACTTTTCTAAGCCTAAGCTCAAACTGTTCCTTAATGATAAGGAGTCTTCTATCAGAAGTATTCTCATAATTTGAACGTCAATTTTAAAGTTATTTCAGTATACCTTCTCATCCTTAGGATTTACTGAAGAAGCTATTGAACTGGTGCTTATAGTTAACCTACGCAAAAGTGGTTCTTTTAGCATAAACTGATTGATTTCCTTCAGTAGCTCTTAATTTATCTCGTTATTATGTTCATATTAATAACAGTTTTGTGACTGACGATGAAGACCGATTCTTATCAGCCCTGCTACTTAGCGAGTGCTCAATAACCTCTACAGAAATTTCTGCCCCCAAATTGTAAGAGTGACAAAGCTGTTATTTTTGACACCGATGAAACACTGATGCTCAGTAACACCTGCATTTTTTCTGAAAGAGAAAGTGCGTCTGAACTTGTTCAAGCATACACTGATAACGGCTCCAGAGTTATCTATCTGACTGCGCGAAGTATATACTTCCAGTGCAACATTTCATTTTTTTATCCCGTTACCATTTCCCAGACGGAAATATTCAGGTAGCGAATGCTACGGCTGAGCGAAAAAACTTTAAAACATTAAACTAAATATTCTAAAGCGTTACACGGAGTCTGGCTGGACACTTTTTGCTGCATTTGGCGATTCAAGCACTGACTTTGCTGCTTATTTGGCCGCAGGCGTTACTCAGGACAAAATATTTGCAATAACAAGACAAGGTGATCGTAAGTGCAAACCAGGGCCGTGGCAAAAGTGCTACGATAACTGGTCGAAACACATTCCTATAGCGTGTTTTCCTTAACCCACCTCTTTCTTCCTTCCTGAGCGATTAAAACATTATTACTTCAATTAAATGACTCTTCATAAGCGTATCTTAAGTTTTGTTTGTTAACGTTTTCCTGTCGAAAATAGAATTTGCTTGATCTTGAGGCTTTGACAGAGGGCTACGTGCGAATTTCAGTTGTAATACCAGCGAAAAACGAAGAAAAAAATTTAAAACCCTTAATTGAGGAAATTTATAGAGCGTTAACAGGTGTAGCCAACTTCGAAGTCATCTATGTTGATGATGGAAGTACGGATAATACATTTGAGAATCTGCTTTATCTGAAAGCGAGTGGCTTTGAAAGAGTTAACGTACTACGGCACAAGCACTCGGTGGGACAAAGTACAGCTATTTGGACAGGGGTGAGCCATGCTGATGGAGAACTTGTAGTTACACTTGATGCGGATGGGCAGAATGATCCCTCTGATATACCAAACCTCCTGACTATGGCCTCTCAATTTCCGTTAGGGAGTCACTTTTGCATTGCTGGTCATCGTAAAGACAGAAAGGATACAGCTTGGAAAAGATTTCAGTCAAAACTAGCAAATTCTGTAAGAAGTAAATTTCTTAATGATGATACACCTGACACCGGATGTGGGTTAAAGGTCTTTCCAAAACAAACATTCCTCGATTTACCCTATTTTGATCATATGCATCGTTTTCTGCCAGCACTGATCCGACGACAAGGTGGGATCATTAAAGTTGTTGAAGTGAATCACAGAGACAGGCAATTCGGAAAATCAAAATATAATATGTTAGGGCGGCTTGGGGTTGGACTAATTGATATGGCAGGAGTTTATTGGCTTCAGAAACGTAATAAACTTAATGATGTCATCTTAGAAAATGAAGAGAGTATCTAATTGAATTCCAGTCTCCTTCGTTTCTTCATTCTGGTACTTGCCATTCTGTTTTTTAGTCATTTGATTTCGCTCTCCCCCTCATTTGACGCATTTAATCAGGAGTGGATAGACAATCATACCCGTGATAATGGAGTGACAGGGATAGCCAAATTTTTAGCCGTCTCAGTATTTTTACTTACTATCGGACTTCCACGCCAGTTAGTCGCATTTATGGGGGGGTATGCCTTTGGATTTGCTGAAGGTGTCATCTATTCAACATTAGCAGCTACGCTCAGCTGTGCAACAGTTATGGCAGTGTCCCGGTATTTCGCTAGACCGATTATTATTCAACACTTTGAAATGCGAGTGCGCAAGTTAGACCACTTTCTACTTCGCTCTCCCTTTCTTAAGTCCGTTATCATTAGACTGTTGCCAATAGGGAATAATCTACTCACAAACATTTTTGCTGGCGTTTCAAAGATTCCACGACGCTCTTTTATTTTTGGGTCTACTATTGGCTACATCCCTCAAATGGCGGTTTTTGCATTAATGGGTAAGGGTGTATTAGTCAACTCTGAACTTAAAATAATCATAAGCGCCCTATTATTTGGGATTTCCAGCTTGCTAAGCGCATATCTTTTTAAGGTTTATCATCGTCAACATAATGACGATAAAACTCTTCGTTCTCTCACAAAAAGCAGCAAATGTAGCAATGAATCAGACGAGCCTAGCCATTAAACATAAGAACAAGCACCCAAATTATACTTTCTGGCTTTTTGTACTGGCTAGCGTGTTGATATTTATCGGGCTTGGGTTAAGAGATCCCTGGCCTGCTGACGAACCTCGTTTTGCACAAGTTGCAAAAGAAATGGTTGAAACAGGTCAGTGGTTCTTTCCAGCCAGAGCGGGAGAGTTTTATCCTGATAAACCACCTGTGTTTATGTGGTCTATCGCTTTTTTCTTTGCGCTATTCGGGTCAATTAAGATTGCCTTTCTGCTCCCATCTGCTTTATGCAGCCTACTCACACTTTTTTTGGTGTATGACATCTCAAAACGACTGTGGAGTACAAAAGAGGCGCTGATCGCAACGTCACTTCTTTTATTGAGTTTTCAATTTTTGCTTCAAGCCAAGTCTGCACAGATAGACGCAATGGTCTGCTGCTGGATAACAATCGGATGCTATGGTCTTTTGCGCTTTTTCTTAGTTGAAAGGCGATGGCGTTGGTATTACCTCGCCTTTTTCTTCATGGGAATTGGCGTCATCACAAAAGGGGTCGGATTTTTACCAGTCCTGATGCTGATACCATACTTGATACATCGACACTTTTGGCCTCAGCGGGACATAGCTAAGAAGCAAACTAAAAAGTCCGTATTACCGTGGATAATGGGTGCAGTGGTGATGTTACTGGCTATATCACTATGGTTTATACCTATGTTGATATTGGTCGAAAATAGCCACAACACATCACTTGCTCTATATAGAGATAATATTCTTTTCAGGCAAACGGTCACTCGATATGCTGATTCCTGGCATCACATAAAGCCGTTCTGGTATTACCTCGTAGAGGTTATTCCATTATTCTGGTTGCCAATTAGCATCGCTCTCCCATGGCTCATCCCATGTTGGTATCGCGCAATCAAAAAAGGTGATGCCCGCATATACTTACCATTGGTTTGGATTGTACTTGTTCTGCTTTTCTTCAGTGTAAGTCCTGGTAAACGGGGGGTGTACATCTTACCCGCATTGCCGATGCTGGCACTGATCTCTGCGCCTTACTTTGATTCAGTTGTTAATAAGAAAGTATTTTCCTGGCTTTTGTGGGGCGTTGTATTTTTACTATCAGTAGGCTTATTGGGGTTTGGTTTTTCCGGCATAGTAAAAGCATCATTCGCCCTAAAGTTAGAAGAAAAGTTCGGGCTTTCTCCGTGGATGTTTTTTTTAGTAACGGGGGGACTGACGTGTCTGGTTACGGTGATCACTACTAGAGGGAAGCACTGGAAAGTCTGGCCCTATTTCTTGTGTACTCTTTGGGGCATGTACGCTACTTGGGGTTACACTTTACTTGAAGATGTAAAAACCCCTAAAAGCGTATTTGCAAATATTGAAAAAGAAATTGGTAAACATGATGCAACTATTGCACTTGTTGATTTTTCTGAACAGTTCATTCTCTTCTCGCCTTATCCCATCACTCATTTTGGGTATCATACCCCTGTTGATCAGCAATTGTCTGCCGCCTACCAGTGGCTGGATAAGACTGAAAAGGGAAGATACATCCTCGTCGATGAAAAACATGTACGCAATAGTTGTTTTAAAAAAGAAATGGCAACGTCTGTAGGGTATGCACATCGCGCCCACTGGGTACTATTATCGCACGAGGCATTAACCGAAAAGTGTCCGCTTACGAAAACTGCGACTGAGATCTTTAGTTATATCCCAGATAGGCCCGTTACGTGAGGTACATGTTTTCATACAATTAAAAAATAATGCGAGAATTTTCATTCTACAGTTTTTCTTAAGCGTTATTTAAGTTTAGACAGGTAACTTATGTGCTAAGAAGTACACGAGAACCTTATTGTGAAATTTCCAAGAACACTAAATTTCAATCCTACATCAGCTCAGTTCATTTTACTTTCTTCATTGTTTATCGCAGCAATATTTAACATACCATTTTTGTCCGCTGTTTATGAAGTTGTAGCCCCTGTAACATTGAATGAGTGGGTGTTTTTTCTCTCTGTACCGCTCTTGCTAACCTTTTTTAATATTATTTTTCTAAGTCTTTTTGGTGCCCTATTTTTGCCGCGCACCACCGTTGCAATTGCTTTCGTTGTAAGTTCTATTCTACTTTACGGCACCTTGGCCTATGGTGTCATTTTCGATAAGAGCATGATACAGAATGTAATGGAAACAAATTCTGGTGAAGCCTTTTCTTATCTAAATTCAACACTTTTTTTATTCTTCTCTATACTGGGATTAATCCCTGTATTTGCGATTTTTAATCTGGAAATAAATGGAAAGCTCAAGGCTCGAATCAAGCACCTTCTAGTGCTGAACTTATTAGCTTTATTGGGTATTGCAATTATAGCCACGTTCCTTTTTAAGAGCTATGCAGCTGTCGGCAGAAATAACAAAGATCTAACGAAGTATATTATTCCCTACGCCTTTTATGATTCAGGGTACAAGTACCTTCGGGACACTTACTTCTATCCGCCTTTACCCTACAAAGTATTAGACAAGCGTCCCTACTTAAAAGGTAACGCTAATATACACCCATCTATTACAGTGTTAGTGGTTGGCGAAACAGCCAGAGCGGACAAGTTTTCAAGCAACAGCTATTCGAGGCGTACTTCGCCTAATATCCAGAACGCAGGTGCAATCAGTTTTAGCAAGGTGACATCTTGCGGTACTGCTACCGCAGTCTCCGTGCCATGTATGTTCTCAAGACTCTCTCGAGAAAATTATGATTCGCGTATTGCAGACAGTCAGGACAATGTTTTAGACATCATTCATCGTGCAGGAGTTGACGTGACTTGGATTGACAACAACAGTAGCTGTAAAGGCGTATGCAAGAGGGTAAAGACCCTAGACTTTGATCCGTCCAGAGATCCCAAGTTTTGCGATGGAGATTATTGTTATGATGAGGTACTTGTTGACCTTTTAAGAGAAACTCTTTCAAGGCCATCTAAAGAACATAGAGTGATAGTCTTACATATGATTGGCTCACACGGCCCTACTTACTACCGGAGATACCCAGAGAAATTTGCTAAGTTCGTGCCTGACTGTCCCAGAAGTGATATTCAAAATTGTGAAGAGGCAGAGCTGACAAATACGTACGATAATACTATTGCATACACAGACTACGTGCTAGGCCAGATTATTGAACAGCTTTCCACTATTCCTAATTCGTCGATGCTTTATCTATCGGATCATGGTGAGTCATTGGGAGAAAAAGGGCTTTATTTACACGGTTTCCCTTATAATTTAGCGCCTGTTGAGCAAACTCATGTACCAATGGTTTATTGGGCCTCCAAGTTTAGCCAACCTGAATACAGTGATTGCGTAAAGTCGTTATCCAGTCATCCTTATTCGCATGACAACCTTTTTGACACATTACTTGGTCTTACTAATGTGCAAAGCAGCACCTACCAACCCACTCAGGATATTTTACGAAAATGCGAGTCATAGACGAAGCCACATCAAAAATGCATTTCGACCCTAAAGCCAAACCAAAGGGCATGTTGCGTATTGTATTAGCAATGAAAAACTCAGTTCGAGCTATATCATGGCTTGTTAAAAACGAGTCAGCGTTCCGGCAAGAACTTATCTTACTTATCTTAGCGGCGGGAGTGCTTGCATTTTGGTCAATTCCTTATATGGAAAAGGCGATTTTACTTTCCTCCATACTCTTCGTTTTGTTCGCTGAAATTATAAATACTGCAATTGAAGTAACTATTGACCGTATTGGAAAAGAGATTCACCCACTGTCAGGCTTAGCGAAAGATTTAGGCTCAGCGGCTGTTTTAGTGACGATCGCAATTTCATCACTGTTGTGGTTAGCTACATTGTGTAGATATTTTTGATTTGAGACTGTTGACTCACCGATGAGGTACCGCACTGACATGGGTCCAACTGTGCAAATTCATCAATGTGTATAAAAGAATAGAAAGCCAATAATTAGCGAGCTTTAATATAAGAAGTTAAAGTCTGATATAACTAAAAGGCAATACCCAAC
Source organism: Alteromonas sp. KS69 (assembly GCF_003989595.1). NCBI lineage: Bacteria > Pseudomonadati > Pseudomonadota > Gammaproteobacteria > Alteromonadales > Alteromonadaceae > Alteromonas > Alteromonas sp. KS69. The sequence goes on from NZ_PYHU01000059.1 coordinate 9,289, forward strand.
AACCTTTGGGTTCAGTTTTCAATTACTAGCCAGGAGTTGCATAGCAAATCGCAAAGCAAAATTGTCAGTTAGAAAAAGTTCTTCGCGTGCTTTTACTTTCGCTGATTTTTTTTAAGTTTAATGAAAGTGAAAGCAAAAGTCAGCGATGCCATCAGCTCAAATAGCCAAAATATAGGAATGAAGCCAAACGATTCAACCAAAAAACCATTTTCATCTATACTCGAGCCTTTTATGTTATAAGCGATTAAACACAAAATACCACTCATAAAAAATAAGAAGCTCATCTTATAGTTACTTATAAATTTCATTAATGTCTCTATATTTTATTTTCAACATCTCGTAAGAGCACGAAAGAAACGTTGATGTCGAAGGTACGTGTTCAATCTTGCCTCTTACCACTTTAGTTACGCATTATTATCTATCACACTCTCCTTACAGTTTAACAAAAAATTTAATCATGAGGGGAACAAACTAAAAAGTTCCATGAAAATCTATAGTCATGATTGTAGACAATGTGTCACAAATAAAATTTTAGCTTAGTATTAAAACTTGAATTACTGTCGACTATCATTGTTAATGAGTAATGGAATTTCATCTCACCTCCTCATTAACTGCAGAATGCTCGTCAGTAAACTCTATTTCAACTGTGCTGTAACTGAAGTCAAACATGGCCAAGCTATCATAAATATCAAGCTTCAATAACTTGTATTCTTCAACTGTCTTTAAGGCACTGCCAACGCGTATAGTAATAACATTGTGTTCTCCGTCAAGTGACCAAATTTTTAAGTCATGGATATATTCAACTCTATCAACACTCCGGAGTTCATCTAACACTTGTTTGTATAAGTTTTTCTCTGGAACACCTTGCAAAAATAATTTTAAGGTTGCTAATAAGTTTCGAATTACATTAAACAATATAAAAAGCGTAAAGCCAATCGAAAGTAGGGGGTCTAAAATTGGCCAGTCGACAAATTGCATTACTATGGCAATAATTAATACAGCAACCCAGCCTAAAACGTCCTCCAATAAATGCCAGTTCAACACTCTCTCGTTTAGGGTATTTCCTCCCTGGAGTTTATACACAGCAAAGCCGTTTACAGCGACACCTAGAATCGCAAGTAATATCATGCCTTCTGTATTTGGAACGACCGGGTCTAATACTCGAGGAATGGCTTCTGATAATACCCAGATTGAGCCAAGGATAAGTACGGCTCCGTTAATAAATGCCCCTAACAGGCTGAGTCGCTTGTACCCATATGTGAAATTTTCATCGGCCTCTCTCTCTCCTAACCTATTGAGACACCAGGCGCTTCCAATAGAAACTGAATCGCCGAGATCATGAACAGCATCTGCCATTATAGCAGTGCTGTTCGTTAGCCAGCCGCCAATAAATTCAATAATTGTGAAGCTGAAATTTAATAGAAAAGCCCACCCAATTTTGTTTGAGCTATTTGAATGATTATGAGTCATAGAGGCTCCGGTGCGCCCGGAACATACCGGGCGTAAAATTTGATTAAGAGTTGCGTTTGTTATGTGCGAGCTGATAAAGCGCAGGTAAAATAAATAATGTCAGTAAAGTTGACGATATAATTCCCCCAATGACTACAGTGGCGAGCGGTCTTTGTACTTCAGCACCTGTTCCTGTATTAAGTGCCATGGGAACAAAGCCTAAGCTGGCCACTAACGCAGTCATCAAAACAGGTCGAAGCCGGATTATGGCCCCTCGAATTACTGAAGTATAAATATCACCATTTTCCTGCCAGAGTTGTCTGATGAATGCGACCATCACTAGTCCATTCAAAACCGCGACCCCGGACAAAGCGATAAAGCCTACTCCCGCAGAAATTGAAAGAGGCATATCTCTAATCCAGAGTGCCAGTACTCCTCCAGTCAAGGCTAGTGGTACACCAGTGAAAATTATCAATGCGTCTTTAACAGACCCAAACGCCATAATGAGTATGCCAACTATTAACGCAAGCGTAACCGGAACGACTAAAGTCAGCCGTTTGCTGGCGGATTCCAGTTGTTCAAAGGTACCACCAAACTCTAACCAATATCCTTCCTTCATTTTTAAATCGGATTTAAGTCTTTTTTGTAAATCAACGACAAATCCTCCTAGGTCGGTTCCTCGAACGTTAGTCGTTACGACAACTCTGCGCTTTCCATTCTCTCGGCTGATCTGTGCAGGCGCCGGCTTTAACTCGAGAGTGGCTACCTCTTCAAGCGGTACAAAACTATTGCCGACACGAACAGGTAAGCTCTCTAATTTGTCAATATTTGTACGCAACTCTTCAGATAATCTGATTACAATTTTAAACCGACGATCGCCTTCATAGATTATGCCTGATTCCTTACCCCCTATGCTGGTTGAAACGAGTGCTTGAATGTCTGCTACGTTAAGACCGTACCTTGCGAGAGCATCTCGTTTTGGTAATATGGACAACATAGGAAGGCCGGCAACTTGCTCAACTCGGGTGTCTGAGGCACCTTGTATCGACTCAGCGATCTCAGCAACCTTATTTGCAGAATCCAACAATTGCTCTAAGTCATCACCGAAAACCTTGACTGCAACATCAGCCCTTACGCCGGAAATCAATTCATTAAATCTCATTTGAATTGGTTGGGTAAATTCATAGTTATTACCGGGAAGCTTTGAGGCGACTGATTCAATTTCAGCCACTAGATCCGATTTAGATTTAGCTGGATCAGGCCATTCTGAGCGAGGTTTAAGTATTACAAAACTATCGGCTACATTAGGAGGCATTGGGTCTGTAGCGACTTCTGGTGTACCTATTTTCGCAAAGACTACCGCTACCTCTGGAATTTCTAACAGCGCATCTTCAAGTAATTCTTGCATTTGAATTGATTGGTTTAGACCGGTACCCGTTATGCGTAAAGCCTGTAAAGCGACATCACCTTCATCCAGTTGAGGAATAAATTCAGACCCAAGTGTTGTTGCCAACCATCCGCAGAAGACAACAAACGCTAGTGCAGCCCCAAGAGCAGCAGCTTTAAATTTAAGAATAGCCCTAAGTGCTGGTTCGTAAGCCAGTTTCACCCAACGTATTAAAAAACTCTCCTTTTCACTGATTTTTCCCCCCATGAAAATTGCGATCGCTGCAGGCACTACCGTCAGTGACAAAATCATTGCCGCAATAAGAGCGATAACAACAGTTATTGCCATGGGATGAAACATCTTTCCCTCTACGCCTGTTAAAGTAAAAATAGGCAGATAAACAGCGGTTATGATCCCGACTCCAAATAAGCTGGGCCTGATTACTTCAATCGTTGCTATTTTCACTTCTTCTAGACGTTCCTTGAGTTGAAGAAGTCTGCCGTGATGCTGTTGCGCTTCAGATAAGCGCCTAATACAGTTTTCAACAATGATGACAGCGCCATCGACAATCAGACCAAAATCTAAAGCCCCCAAACTCATCAGATTTGCCGAAACACCTCTCTGGACCATTCCAGTGATTGTCATCATCATAGCAATAGGTATGATCGCAGCCGTAATAAGAGCCGCTCGAATATTGCCTAGTAGTAAAAATAATATGACAATTACGAGTAATGCTCCTTCCAGCAGGTTCTTCTGCACAGTGTTTATCGCTTTGTCGACCAGTGTAGTTCGATCATAGGCGGGTTCAGTAACTACCCAGCTTGGTAACGATCTTTGAATTTCAGTTAATTTACTGGCAGTTAAAGCTGCAACTTCCCTTGAGTTTTCTCCCAGCAACATCATGACCGTTCCCATCACTGTCTCTTTACCATTTCTTGTAGCGGCACCGGTCCTCAGCTGCTTACCCAAGCCTACAGTTCCAATATCTTTTATTAGAACAGGAACAGATCCTTTTTTTCCTACTACGACATTTTCGATATCCTTTATCCCTGTCAATTGACCTGGAGAGCGAACAAGAAGTTGCTCGCCATTTTTCTCAATATAGCCTGCTCCAGCATTATCATTGTTTAAATATAGTGCTTCAGAAATGTCTTTAAGCGAGACTCCCATCTCCAGCATTTTTACAGGGTCGGGATTGACGTGATATTGCTTGTCATAACCTCCAATAGTGTTTACTTCTACTACTCCCGGAACCTGGGCTAACTGTGGTCGAATGATCCAATCTTGTACCTCTCTTAAAGCCATAGGTGTGACCGGCGAGCCATCGGGTAACGTTGCTCCATCTTTCCCTTCCAGTGTATATACGAAAATTTCGCCAAGCCCTGTTGCGATTGGCCCCATTTCTGGCTCAAGGCCATCAGGTAAAACACTTTTAAGGTTAGCAAGTCTTTCGTCGATTAAATTTCGGGCAAAAAAGATATCCGTTCCTTCTTCGAAAATAACTGTAATCTGTGAAAGACCATACCTCGATATAGAACGTGTATAGGATAAGTTAGGCAAGCCATATAGTGCTGTTTCGACAGGAAATGTTATTCGTTGTTCAGCTTCTAATGGTGAGTACCCCGGAGCTTTGGTGTTAATCTGAACCTGTACATTTGTAATATCTGGTACAGCATCAATAGGTAATCGCTGGTAGCTCCAAACGCCGATCCCAATTAAGATTAGTGCAAGAACAAGAAACAAAAAGCGTCTTTCTACTGAAAGACGAATAATATTATCAATCATTTATCGTCTCCAGGATTAGTGAGCGTGAGAGGCACCGGATTTTTCAAGATCCGCTTTTATCAGAAAGCTATTTTTTGATACGTAAATTTGACCAGCGATTAAGCCACGCTTTACTTCAGTGAAGTTGTCATCTTTTATACCCAGCTCGACAGGGACAGCTTGAAACGTGTTACCATCGTTTAAAAATACAACTGAGTTACCATCCATTGATTGGATAGCTTCATTCTCAACGCGAAGCGAAACATCGACTTTCTGAGCATCAACTACACCTGTAACCATATCGCCGGGGGAGAATTCTCCTTCGGTATTAGTGATTTCAACAATTGCGATCTGATAAGGTTCAAGTGAACCTGACGGAATGAGAAATTTGACCTTTGCATCTTGCTGTCGGGAACCTTTTTTTATGTGGATATAAGAGCCCTGCTTTATTGTATCCCGCTTGGATGGAAATACTTTCAATTCTGCCCAAAGCGTTTCAGCGTCGACTATTTTATAAAGCGTTTCACTGGTAACCAACTGCCCAACATTAACATTTCGACTTACTACCGTACCCGAAATTGGCGCTTTCACGATGTAGGTTTGTAAGCTGTCATTTGATTGAATTTTTGCAATTACATCGCCAGCCTTCACGCTGTCACCAACATCCGAAGCGAGAGTTTCTACAACTCCCGAGAACCGCGCATTAACTTCAGCCTTGTTCTTGGGTGGAATTACAAGAGTACCCAACAATTCGATATGTCTTTCAATGGTCCCACTCTGAACTTCGGAGGTTGCTAATTGAAACTTTTCAGTTAATGCTCTTGAGATCTGTGTTCTTCCCTCGAAGTTTTCCCACTCCCAGGAATACTTTCGTCTTTTGTCAGTCAGATAAATAGTAGCCCTAAAAGAATGAGGTTCAGACAGAGCTTTTATTGACCGCAAAACCCCCTCTGAAGTTTGAAACTCAAATTTTTCTGAGCTTGAACCTAACTTCTGTAGCTCTATAGAAAAGGAATCAGGGATAAATGGCTTCCCATCTTCAAAAGTCGAGGCAATAATTACAGAGCCCTCGGGGCTTTCATCGATACTTACTTCTATTTTGATGTTACCTTTCTGGAATATATTTTGGTTGTCATTTGAATTGGTGACATCTTCACTTGCGGTCGCGATAGATGTCACAGTGCCGATAAGAAATAAAAATAAAATTTGCTTTAGCATAATTAATCCTGGAGATTGAAAGTGAATGATTTCAGAGATTGCCCTGTCCATTGTTCGATAAGTGCTTCATTGAGCAGGGTGGCTTCGCGATAGTTGACGAGACTCCGTTGAGATTGGAGAAGTGCATCACGTGAAGCAAACCATTCTTGATAAGTGTAAATTCCCTTTTGATAGCCCTCCTTGGTCAGCTCCAATGCTCTTTTCAAATCTGGCATTACTTCTTTTTCCAGGTGCAATGCTGCCTGTGAACTAAAATTTATGCTTTTCGTTGCTTTAAATAGAATCGCTTTTACATCGAGATACTTGGTGTCTCGCTCTAATAACTCCGCCTCCTTACTAGCAATTGCAGATTTGACTGCACCCGAATTCCTCTTCTCAGCAAATAGTGGAATTGAGGCACCAAAAACTAACGATGTATCTTGAGCTCCCTGATTCCTTCTAACACCAACAGACCAAGATAGGTCTGCGGTATTATCAGACTTAGCCAACTGAATTTCAGCGTCCTTCAGGTCAAGTGACTTAATTAGTAAATCCGCATTCGATGATGATAAGAATTGGTTAAAAAGTGTCTCGTAGGAATAATTTTTAGCGGGTGAATTTAAAGAACCAGTAAGCGTGATATCCTCATAATTGCCCTGCCAGAATAGTGTGAGAGATTGCAGGGCTATCTCTTTATTCACCTTTGCTGTCGCAAGTTCTAATTTCGCTTGATTTAAAGCCGATTTAGCTCTGAACAATTCAGCATCATTCGTTGCACCACTTTTTATTCTATTAGTGATCACAGTAAGAGCATCTTCAGCTAAGCTCACACTTCGCTCAGCTATTTGCAGACGCTCCTGTTGTGCCAGAACGCGAATATACTGCTGAGTGAGCCCACCAAGTAGTGAGAGAGACATTGAATACTGCTCTGAATCTAAAAGGGCAGCTCTGGCATCCACAACCAGTGTTCTTGCACTCTTCTTTCCACCAAGTTCATACACTGAAGATAGAGAGATGGTTGCTTCTGCTGCTTGAACTCCCGAAGTAGAACTTGTGCCCATCACATTTTCTAGATTAGCACCTACGGTGTAAGCTGGAGAAAGCAAAGCTTGTTGGCGATCTCCCTCAAGAGCTCTAGTAAGAGGTCTGAATTTCAACAAGCTTGGATGACGGTTGAGAGTAAGTTGAACTGCATCATCTAAAGTTACTTGTTCTGCCAATGCATTGGCTTGAGATAGCATCAATGCACTAGTCAATATTCCGGCGCGCGTAAGTTTGCGCACAGGAAACTGTGAAATTTTCATGATATATAATCCTAGTCAGTTGAAAAAACGAAAAACGACAGGGATTAAATTCTTGGAGGACGCTCTATTTGGTTAATGAAACGATTAGGTGTAGCTTCACTATAAACTGAGACTAAATTGGGAGATTTTTTTAGAAACGAGCTTTCAATATCAAAGTAAAAAGCTATGTGTGTAAAATGACCATGACAAGAACAACAATGGTCACAATCACTTCCCGTATCTAAATCGTAAGCATCGGACAGTTCGATTAATGTATTTTCAGTACATAATTCATTGCTAAACAAGTGGTCTTGTTCAATAGAAAACGCGTCAGTCACAATCAACAAAAATTGTGCGCACAACAAAAAAGCGGCTAAGACCACTTTTAGATTTTTGCTAATGCGGTAATTCGTTTTCAACACAAGATTCCTCTATTGGCAATTCATGTTCTCTTAAAATATGATTGTAGTCAATGCCTAAATGGTCAGCTTTCTGATTCACAAGAGGAACTCTGTATTAAAAAGCCATGTATTTCAATTAAGTTGCTAAATCTTGTCAGAAAAACAGAAATCTACTGCAAAGCCTGCTCATACATAATCCGGCAATGTAAAATAAGTACACCGAAGGAATAGGAGAATACAACATGCAATTTCAATAAGCCTGTCACAATTATTGCGTCTCGCTCGTACCAAAACCTGTAATACCCCCTACAACAAGTGTAAAAGCAAGTCCAATACTGAAAGATAAAATCACCGTTGACCCAAGAGGTAGCTTTTCCAATTGCTATCTGATCTCCTTACAGTGAGCGCATCAATGAACAACAAAGTAAATATTATCTGGCTCATGCCATAACCGTGATGCTATGCTTATGAGCATGAAGTTGGTTCGCATCGCTTCTTTGAGTTCACCAAATCATCTAAGGCTCCATTTTCGAATAAACGGTACAATAGACTAGTAGAAAGGCATATCGGAAACTCGATATCGCTAGATACCTTACTGTAACTTTTTGGCTAAAAACGTTGTCGCTTCGCGTAAAAATACCGGTCATTTTTTGACCTTGGCAAGTTCATGTTTTAATCTGCTATCCCCGCGTCACAACGGGGATCACTGCTCTTACGTGTTTTATCTTTAGATTGCGCAGTATGATGTTTTCAGCAGTTCGGTAGACTAAGAAAAATACTAATATCTAAAGCAATCTGACGACCAATAATATCAGGTTTCTAGCAGAGTAATACCGCTTCGAGTATGAATTCTGAAGTATACTTTGTTTGTTAACAACCACTCATTTCTGGCATAGTAAGCTTCTTTAGGGGAGGTTTCCTAAAAATCTGAAGAGGATCCACAGATGACTGAAATCTATGAAGGGGCACTATAATAATTGTGATAATTCTCTTTCTGCTCTAGAACCGTAGCAGAGTTACTTTCATGTTAAATAGTTCATGTTAATGCTTATTAACGTTACCTATTCGAGTAAAGATAAGAAGTTAGCTTTCCGCTTTTGACTACAACAGGACACAATCCACTATTAGATACTGGAGATTACTTGTTATTGGTAAATTAGTATTTAAAATACTAAATCAAGAGTAAGTAAGTCTTCGAAGATTAGCGTTCAGCTATTTGGGTTTATTATTAAACTCATCAAGGAATTTGCTACTGTTATTTGTTCTTCTTCCAACCACCTCTGATCAATCTTATGCACTCTCAATCTTTTTCTGCTTTTTATTAGCTCGCTACGAATACTTTTCCACATAATTTTTACACTTTCCTGTCGCTTGTCAGTAAGCAATTCTTGTAACATCTCGTTATTCAGTAAGTGAAAATGTCTAGGCGATATAATCCTGACTGGCTTCAACCTTGAAGGAAACTCTGGCATTTGTTTTACATCTAGATCGTGCCTCTCTTTATATAAAAGGTGACGCACCTCAATACGCGTAGTGACAGCCAAACTATCGATTACTGTTTTAACTTCTGGATAACACTTACTTTCTTTGAGTAGTTTTTCATACACGATGCAGTGACTAGCGTTAGACTTGCTACCTAGATAAGTAGTTTCTTGACGTGCTCCAATAGATTC
>NZ_PYHU01000061.1:0-9453 GCF_003989595.1 Alteromonas sp. KS69
CAACATCGCTCTGGCTTTAGGTGCTTTTAACTTCGCCGCTTTAAATTCAAAGGTCGCGCAATAGGCGCTTTATCGCCAAATTCTTATTTTACTCGGTAAGCGCCATTGCGTTTGCTAGTTCAAATGGCGGCTTGCTTCAGTCAGATCAGCAACATCACTGCGCTGGCATTTTGCTTGTTTGCTTTAACAATCAATCGTATGCTGGCTTTATTAGTTTTTAATAAGGCCAAAGGTATAGGCTCTGCTTCTAACAAAGCGCTTAAGCCACTCCCTTCGGTCGCTGGGACGCCTATACGCGGGGCGGCTTCGCCATTATGCCCCACGTATCTGCGCCCCTTATTTAAAAGTTAGTTTTCTTATGATGATTCGTTTTATATTTTTAAGTTTGTTTATGATTGCAGGGACAACTATGGCTTCAAATGAAATAGGAGCACCTGAAGGAGTTTCGGCTGAAGATTGGGAAGCCTATCTAAAGCACAAAAAGGATTGGGAAGCCATGCTTCAGCAAAGGTTTGAAAGTGAACTCAAAGCGAATCCTCCTTTACCTCCTTGGGAAAAATTCCCTGAATATGAACCTAGCAATATATTTTGGCGAATGGGAACAGGTGAAGAGTATCTAATCGATTATTTTGGCGTTTATTTAAAGTACGCAAGTAAAGACGATATTCAAGCATATAAATTGAAATACCCCGCTCCTAAAATTTGGGAAAATTGGTATAACGAAAACTAACAAGTTAATTAAACAGTGGACGCAAAACAGCAGGCTTGCGCTCATGCTTCGCTTAGTTTAGCCTGCTATTTTTCGCCGTTTATTAAGGCGTTATATTGCAGGAGTAACATGGAAAGTCAGCTCGTAGTTTCATCAATATGGGAAGATGAATCTTTATTTGAAATCTCTATATTCGGTAGTAATGGGCAGTTCTCTGGCCAAGCAGATTGCTATACAAATAGAGAGGAGATTGAGCATCTGGGAAGACTTCTTGAGAAGTTTCCTCGAACCACAAAAGATGAGCTCGAGTTCAAAAGCCGTTCCACCCCTGATCTTTCTTATTTTTCCATTCATGCTTTCTGTACAGACAGTTCTGGCCATACAATGTTTGCTGTTACTATTGCTCACATCGAATCTTTCACTAATGTCAGAAACGAAAGCTATAAAGTTAACTTTGATATGAAAGTCGAGCCTCAAGCAATTTGTAACTTTGGTATACAGCTTCAGCGCATAGCGGTTAACCCTCTTGGTAAAACAAAGGCTGTATTGAAAAATGCAATATAACAAAAAAATTAAGTACGCCCGCTGCGCGGGCTGGGACGCAAACACGCTGGGCGGCTGCGCCATTATGCCCTACGTGCCTGCGCCCCTTATTTAAAAGTTATACACACAAGGAAGATTATGTATAAGCTCTTACTTTTATTTGTCTTTTTACCTCTATCGTTTACTGCCAATGCTGCTCTCTCAGAGGGAGAACTGGAGCAACTAGCGACAAAGTTTGTGGAAGCCAAAAATGCTCGACAGCAACCTGAAACTACAACTCAGGATATTGATGCCTTTATTAATTTAATTGCAGACGAATTCGTCGATGAACATGTGAAGTTTAAAGTAACGATTACGGAAAAGTCCGCTTTACGTGAAGGTATGATTGCCAAAATGAGTGACAAGATTTACTACAGTTCAATAGTTATAAACGAAATAATGACTGGGGGAAATGTTGCCATTATTAAAATGACTGAGTCAGGAAAAGTCAGACCAAATCATTTAGACAAAGATATAACCTACAGCTCAGTAAATATAGTAACCTTAGAATTCAATGATGATAAGTTGATTACGTATATTCGCAGGCATCACGGTTAATGTGTGTATAACAAAACGCTGTTGGCACTCCCTTCGATCGCTGGGACGCTAACTCGTGGGCTGGCTCGCTTCGCTCGGATTTTAGTCCATGTGTTATCGCCCCTTAGTGGGAAGTTATATTGCAAGGAGGCAAATTTGGGTTTAACTCAACATATTAAACTTCAGGATAAAGTGACTAAAGAGCAAGCATCGCTATTCCTAGATGATCTTTGCTCAGAACTACAATTTGAAAAACGCACAGAAAAATGGATTGTCCGTTCAATGCAAGGAAAAAGAATGATCTTTGAGATAGTAGTTACAGATTGCGGCTTTTATACTCATCGTTCAGGAGATTACTTTGAATTTTTAGGTTTTTTAATTGAGCAGCTTACTGAAAAATTCGGCACTATTTGGATTGAGGACGTTTAAGCGAAGCAATATAACAAACCACTTAAGGTTCTCGCTTTGCTCGTTGGGACGCTAGCCGCTACTTGTAAATCCAGCCTTTCACTTCTCTTTTTTAGTGGTAATATCAAATCATACTCAATGGGAGTTATTTTATGTCTGATGCATTAAAAGTGATGCTTGAAAATATCGAGCAACTCAGTACTAAAGAGAAAGCTCTTGCTGCCCACTGTCTTTTAACGGCTATGGATACTAAGATTGATAGCGATGTGGAATCTGAGTGGGTAAAACTTGCAGAAGCTCGCAGCGCAGAGCTAGAGTCTGGTGCGGTAAAAAGCATTAGTTGGGAAGAGATAGAAAAGGATCTAAATTAAAAGATGCTGCCTGTTTCCTTTCACCCAGAGGTTAAAAGGGAAATAAAAGAGTCGTTTGATTGGTATCAAAAGCAGTCACTGGGGTTGGGTCACGAATTTACCCAAGAACTCAAGGAAGCCATCGATTCAGTTAGCTCTTTGCCATCGGCATGGACAAAAATGGGGCAAACTCATCGACGCTTTGTCTTAAGCAGGTTCCCATACTCTATTATTTATAAAATTATCGAAAACAGGGAAATTAGTGTGGTAGCTATTATGCACAACCACCGAAAACCAGGGTATTGGCACGAACGCGCCTAACAAGAGACTATGGCGTCAATAGTTAATTTATAGCCTTTGGCGCTTCCCACATTACACCCTCTCGCAACATCGAGTTTAAGATAACGACCATCTTTCTGATACAGGCGATTATAGCCACTTTTTTTGGTTTACCCGCCGCAATTAATCGTTGATACGTTTCCTTAAATACGGGGTTACTTTGTATTGCTGACATCATGGCCATGTATAAAACTGTGCGGACTTGATGCCTCCCACCTTGGATTTTTCGTAGGCCTTTGTAGCGGCCACTTTCTCGATTCATGGGTGCCACACCGACTAACGCTGAAGCTTGTTTGTTGGTCATATATCCCAATTCAGGCAGGTTACTGATGATGGAAGCTGAGGCTATTTCCCCAATGCCTTTCATACTCTGTAATATATCGTTTTTAGCTTGATAGTCTGGGCATGATTCAATGAGTTTAACAATTTTACTTTCTACTTTTTCAATCTGATTTTTGAAAGCCGTCAATATAGGTTTGATGGTCATGGCGAGTTCTTTGGGCAGAATTTGAAGGCGGTTCTTTTCCATCGTTTGCATGACCAGCAATTGATTTCTTCTTGCGACTAAATCACTCATAGCCTGCATCGTTTCTGGCTTAAGCTGGGAGAGATTGGGTTGAATGGCTTCACCATAATGAGCAATTAATTGTGCATCAAGCTTATCAGTTTTAGCCCGTTGACCTAGTGCTCCAGCAAAACGTTTTACGTGGATAGGATTCGCGATAACAAAGGGTAAATTAGCGCTTGCACATGCCATGATAAAAGGTATTTCAAGACGACCAGTGGCCTCTATAACGATACGATCGGGTGAATATTTCTTGATTGTTTTAACGGCTTCTTTAATGCCTTTTTCATCATTATTGACGGTGAAATATACATCGAGTGGGCGTATATAAATATCCAACTGAAACTTACCCGTATCAACACCGACGCTAACGTTTTGCTTTGTTTTTGTATTCATAATAAGCTAACTCTTGCTTGCATAATGCGGGTTCGAGACCCAGTAGACTATTCGAGTGTGGAGCTTGGAGTCCTTTGTGGTGTTCTTTCTTGTTATCGGTCTCTCAACTGAGGAGCCATCGCTCAATCGAACTACCACAAAAGAAAGCTTTAGTTGCTGCTAAAGTCTGGGTCTCACTTTACCTCACACTGATTAAAATCAGGATGATTTACATGAGTTATAATCCATACAAACGCTTAACACGTTCCCTTCGGTCGCTGGGACAGTAACGCAGCGGCGCTTCGCTATTATCCGCTACGTCACTGCTCGTTAGCTTAGCGTTAGGCCTATAGAGGTAAAACATGATTTCAGAGGCAGATTGGAAACACTTCAAACGAGTTAAGGCAGATGCATTAGATAAATGCTGCCAGCAAGTTTTGGACGATGTGCGTAAAGGAATCGATAATCCCGAACTTTCAGATCATGCAAAATATCTTTATTTGTATAAATTGATGGAAAACAGCGACAAACGTATCGCCAACATATTCGATTACAATGCAAGGTCCAAAGCTATGCTGCAACTTGCATTAATGAAATCAGATGGCCTTCTAGAGGCTAAGCAAATCAATGGCTTCTCAGATGAATTACAAAGTTTTATTAATAGCCATGACTAACTTATCAGCACGGCCTAACAACTCAATAAACTCACTCACTTCGTTCAACGTACGTAGACACTGAAAGTGATGAGTTACTATTTAACGATAAAGAGTGCACTATTGATGGGACTGTTTATCGATTAAACTCTTGGAAAGACTTTCATGACAAAGATGCAATTACAGTTTTTGAGTTAAAAAAGAAAGGCATCCTGGTAACAAACAGCTATTGTATTGGTATTAGGTTTTCCGCTTATAAAGAACCTCTACTGTTGAGTCAGGAACAATTATGGGAAATAGGAATTCCATAGAACGGGATCTAACAAACGCTTAAGCCACTCCCTTCACTCGCTGGGACGCTATATTTACAGGGAATTTTTGTGAATAAAATACATAGTTATTATCTAATTGGGTTCATACTCTTTTCTGCAATTTTAAATGAATTCTTAGGAAGTGAAAGTATCGGGGTAAAACTACTTTGTTCAGTTTTATTAATTACAACTTTTGTTTTTGCATCTCTATTTCATAGCTTGAAAGTCAGAGTTGCTAGAGATAAAAAGACTAGCATCAAGTAATGTACACATAACAAATTTATCAAGCATCATTACGGCCAAAAAACAAGGAGTCATTTTTAATATGAGTATTTGGCAAATTATCATTTTTATTGTGCTTTTCAGTCTAACGCTTTTACCAGTATTAGTTGCCTTAACATCTAAGAAAGCTAAGGGGGTACACAAACTAGTTTGGTGCCTCGTTTCATTATTCTTTTCATGGTTAGGCTTTTTAGTTTATTACTTCTTTGCTGTCAGAGGTATGAGTGAGCGCAACGCATAGTATAACAACCCAATCAACACACTCACTTCGTTCACGCAGGGTGGCTTCGCCCGCTATTTAAAAGTATGGTCACTAAGGAAATTTCGTGCGAATTTTAATTGTTTTTTTATTATTTCCTTTGGCTGCTTTCGCAGATGAGTCGAGGCTTGTAGAGCAGTTTTTTGGCCAAGATGGACTAGATAATAAAAGAGAAGTGTATACCGGAGAGATGTTGGAGCATTATCTGGATAAGCCCACCTTAGGCGAGGACTTACCAAAAGGCATCAATGTTAGCCTTCGAGCACTTGAACAAAGCCCGCGAAGAGAAATTTACGCTGTATTACTAACGAAAGAAGGAATATCTCAAGATTGGTATATCTATTTGGTAAACGACCAAAACAAATGGAAAATTTCAGCCGTTAGAAATCTAGCATTACCAAGTATGTTCTTTATGTCCCTGCAGGCGATACAAAGCAAACCCAATAGAACAAAAGAAGAAGAGAATCACTATCAGAACATGCTTCTTACTTTGCAGTTGGATTCGGAGCTTAAAGAATACTTGCATAAAAATATTGGTAGCTTAAATGCGATAGCCTTTGAGGCTAAAACAAGTCAGAAAAAGGCTACTGAATCTGCTAAACATTTAAATCTAAATCTAGTAGGTTACGACTCAAGTAGTGGCATAGTTGACGTCAACGTAGGTGGGATTTTAGATAACTCGGTTGGCTACCTGTTTGTACCACCTGGCACTGAAGTGCCCCAAATGTCAGATGAGGATTATATCTATATTGAGCATGTCACAGGAAATTGGTACGTGTACAAGACAACGTAACCATAATAAAACCAGTATAGAATCTCTTAAAGCCTTTACCTCTGTGTCTAAAATTGACATTTCTCAACTTCAAGAGGAAATTATCGTGATAGACAAAACATCAAAAGAATGGAACAAAGAGCCATTATGGGTCAGGTTTTTGTTGTGGGGAGTAGCGATATAACAACTCAATAAACTCACTTCGTTCGCTAGAACGTCTATATCTGGCCCAAGTGTTTAGTTTCTTCATCAGCACTAAATTGTATGCGAGTATCCATGGTGAACTCTCTATTCGTGTGCACACAACTGTTAGCTCAGGCATTGAGTTAAAGCAACTAGCAAACGCCTAAGTCGCAATCCGCGGGACGGGTCGAGAGTTCCCCCCTATAACGTAAACACCTGAACTAAATATAAGTTAACTGTAAAAGAAATTACCGAGCAACCTTATGACTCATACTGAAATACATCGTTCACAACGCGTAGGTTGGTTGCGCGCAGCAGTACTTGGTGCAAATGACGGAATTGTATCTACTGCAAGCCTTATCATCGGTGTTGCCGCTGCGAGTACTGCCCATGAAGACATTCTTCTCGCTGGTGCTGCAGGTTTAGTTGCTGGGGCTATGTCTATGGCTGCTGGTGAATACGTTTCAGTTAGTTCTCAATCAGATACAGAAAATGCCGATCTCGCCATAGAGCAAAAATCACTGGATCAAAATTTTGAATCTGAAAAAGAAGAGCTAGCAACAATATACGAAGGTAGAGGCCTTGAACCAACTCTGGCTAAACAAGTTGCTGAGCAGCTGATGGCTCACGATGCTCTTGGCGCTCATGCCAAAGATGATATCGGAATTTCACAAAGCGCTAATGCGCAGCCCATTCAAGCGGCTTTCTCGTCGGCGGGTGCTTTCACAGTAGGCGCTGCACTTCCTTTAGCGGTTGCCTGGTTAGTGCCACAAGAGCTACTTATACCTATCGTCGCATCATTCTCTTTAGTGTTTCTCGCCGCTCTAGGTGCGATCGCAGCACGCGCAGGCGGTGCATCAATGACTGTGGGGGCTATCAGAGTGACTTTTTGGGGTGCGCTTGCAATGGTATTGACAGCAGTTGTAGGTCGCATCTTTGGAGTGGTTGCATGACAATGGGTTTATTTACAATAGCAGCCTCTTTACAAGTTAAGCTTTCATGTAGGAATTGGAGTGAATTGAAAGTATGAGTCAAGCGCAAGAATACGTTTCAGGGGTGGGGAAAATAGAACTGGGAACAGTGTGAGAAATGTCTTGTAACAATCTGCTGTACCCGCTAAACACGCCTTGGGTGTTATATTTCTAGTTAATTTGATCAGGGAGGTTATATTAATAGATGGACAATATTGATGCTGAATTAGCTTTACAGAAGATAACTAAAATTTAGAACTTAGAGAAAAAATTTTCTCGTGTCTACTACGTTCCTGGTTTTGCGTTTCTATTCGTTGTCATTTTTATTTTCATCAACAACGTATTTATCTCCCCTATTGATAATGGTTATTTAGCCATTTTATTGGCCTCCAATATCTTTGTAACGGGAAATGCTGCAATGAAAAGAACAGAGTACCTTAGACAAATAATCGCGCTGAAAGAAAGCGAGTGCATTGCACGTTAGCATTCTTGGCTAGTTAGCAGGTAAACAAGGCTAGTGGAACAATTGAAGTTTATTTTTATCGTTCTCATTTTCATATTTATGGGTGGCTGTACCACAGGTAAGCTTTACTACACAGACAACAGTGGCAAGCGCAATTTAGGCTGTGATGTAGCGTTTACTGGTTTGCTAAGTGTCGATAAATATGCTGTGGAGTATGCGCTTAGCTTGTGCGCGAAAAACTACGAGAATGCACCTCTTACCTCGGTTCATCGCACAGCAACCAGCAGACATGTGTTTCTTGGCGCCAAGCTTATCCCACGTATTATTACCCCAAAATGAAGTTAGCTGCTTAGAAGGAAATTTATGCTAATTACGCCCACAGTGCTCTACGAAGCCAGTTACAAAGAATACATCAAAGAGCTGGGAAACGAAGAACGGTACCCTTACCCGCTTGACTTAGACCATTCAAATTTTGCATCTTTTGTTAACCTATTGAATGGCTATTCCAAGGGCGTAAACTTGCCAGAAAACTTAGTTCCCAATACGACATTTTGGCTTATTGAAAACAGTGAAATTGTCGGTTGTTCCCATCTAAGGCATTGTTTGAATGATGCATTACGGTTTGCAGGAGGTCATATAGGGTTGGGAATAAGGCCTTCTAAGCGTGGGCAAGGCTATGGTATGAAACTCCTTAATCTAACGCTAGAAAAAGCCTTTGAAATTGGCGTCGATGAGGTACATATTCATTGCTACAAGAGTAATAAAGTTTCATCATCGCTTATAGCGTCATCGGGTGCTAAATTAGATTCTATAGTTGAAACTCAGGGTAAAAACGAACAGGTGCTTCGATTTGTTCATTCACGCTGCTAAACTAACAGTCAAAATATCTCGCTATCTCGGCTTGGAAGCAAACACAGGTACCACTTCTTACTATAGGCGCCCCCTTATTTGCCGCGTTATGCACTTATAAAATATGGAAATTAAATGAAAACCAAATTAACAGCCATTTTGATAGCATCTGCTATTTCATCAGGATGCGCATCCACCTCTAACAAAACAGTGGGTGATTTTCTTGACGGTGCATCTTCTAGTGCAGAGAAAAGAGAACAAGAAGAATCGAACGCAATGCACGCTAAAAAGAATTCACCCGAAACCGATGCTATAGAAGACACTATGTCAGGTGTATTTACCGCCCTT
Organism: Alteromonas sp. KS69; assembly: GCF_003989595.1. NCBI lineage: Bacteria > Pseudomonadati > Pseudomonadota > Gammaproteobacteria > Alteromonadales > Alteromonadaceae > Alteromonas > Alteromonas sp. KS69. The sequence continues at coordinate 8,957 of NZ_PYHU01000061.1, forward strand.
TTTCGTGGCATATTTGGCTCAGAATAACGCCATAAAAAACTAAACATTTTTTAGTATTTGAGCGCTTAATGGAAAAACAAAATATGAAATTTAAAAAGAGCCACTTTTTACTATTTTTAACCTCACTATTGCCAGCATTTGCTTCAATTGCTGCCCCGCAAGCCCTTAGCGTGGAACAAGATGGTATTGTGGGTCACTATTATCAGCCACCGGCTAATTCCCACAATCAGCCTGTTATCGTACTTGGTGGTTCAGAGGGCAGGGCAACCGCATGAGTGCTCACTAATTAATCATGCCACTAAAACCCGCAGTTAGCACAGCTTCCAGATAGCTGGCTTTCATCCAAGCCCGTTTTTGCTTGGCGGGTATGCTGCCTTTTGATGACTCTGCCCGCAACATGTTTAGCGCTAAATGGCGTAGCATCGACCAGTTTTCGGCACCGTGATTCTGGTGTATCTGGCAGTCGTCTTAAACCATGCTGCCACCCAGTACCGCAT
>NZ_PYHU01000062.1:0-2153 GCF_003989595.1 Alteromonas sp. KS69
TTCTAACAAAGCGCTTAAGCCTCTCCCTTCGGTCGCTGGGACGCCTATACGCGGGGCGGCTTCGCCATTATGCCCCACGTATCTGCGCCCCTTAGCTTAAAGTTAGAAGTGCCAGAAGGATCTGCAAATGTCTTATTACAACTCAACTATTTTAAAGACCGCTGCAAAAGTTTCTTTTCTACATATTTCGTGGCTTGTTGCCCTAATTGGAATTCCGATTGTATTTTTTAGAGATGGCCTAGATTTAGTAGAGAAAGCACTATTGTTTAGTGGGTTATTGTTCTTTTTCTGGTTTGTATATTTACTTTTTTGCATTACATTTCATAGGCTAAGCATGCGAAATGAGCATAACAAGTTTGGCTATCTGGCAAAGGATGACCTCGAAAAAGGTAAAGAAGTTGGTACACATTTGGAGGGGTGGTAGCATGGCACTTCTAACAAAATGCTTAAGTACACTCCCTCCGGTCGCTGGGACGCCTATACGCGGGGCGGCTTCGCCATTATGCCCCACGTATCTGCGCCCCTTAGCTTAAAGTTATATTTATTCGGAGTACTATTCGTTGTCAAATCTACAATTCAACAAAAGAGAAATATTCCCCAATCCTTCGGATACATTTTTTTTCAAGCTGGAACCATTAGAAGCAATTAAAGATGAGTGTATTTTTGTATTAGATGCCAATGTACTCTTATTGCCATATACAACAGGAGTAAAAAGCTTAAATGCAATAAAAGATGTTTATAAATCACTTTCTGAAACAGACAGAATGTTTTTACCTGCTCAGGCAGTAAGAGAGTTTTTGGATAATCGAGCTATAAAAATAGCAGACATGAACGAAACCTTATCCAAAAAAATGAACCAAAGTTTTCAATACGTTGGTTCTCATCCTTTACTTGGTGAACTTGATGAATATAAAGCTCTGGAAGAGCAAGAAAATAATGTTCGCGAAGCGATTAAAGCTTATCAAGGCGAAATCAAGAAGACTCTTAAAGTAATAAAATCGTGGGGGTGGAACGATCCTGTAAGTGATATGTACCATGAAATATTAGGTGGTAGAGTTCTATCCGATGAAGCGCTAAATATTCAAGATATTGAAAAAGATCTAAAACGAAGAAATGAGTTAAATATTCCGCCTGGTTATAAAGACAAAACTAAAGATGAAAATCAAGCTGGAGATCTCCTTATCTGGCATGAAATCCTATTACTAGCTGCTGAAAAAAAGAAGCATTTAGTATTTATTTCTGGCGACGAAAAACCTGACTGGTGGCACCAAAGTGGAAAGAAACCACTATACCCAAGATTTGAATTGGTTGATGAATATAGAGAAAAATCAGAAGGGCAATCGTTTCATATTATAAGTCTTTCAAGTTTACTTGAGTTATATAATGCTGAAGAAGAAGTGGTTAAAGCTGTAAAATCATCTGAAGATAGTGTCAAATTTAAAACTAAACAATCACTCAATTCGAACTCAGAGTTAGCAGAAAGAGCATTGTTAATCGTTAAAAAGCTTCGTTCAGCTCTTATGGAAAATAGAATGGCAAGCGATCGGGTGACAGAACAAAGAATGCTAGAGATGAGAAATGCGTCTGAGAAAGAGCGTGACGAAGTTTGGAATAAATTTAATCAAATCGATAGAGATCCTACTTTAAAACTTATGCATTATTACAATTCTAATTTTAAAATTGACGCAATTATGATCCGTGATGAAATGGAGTCTCGCCTACCAAATGAAATTTTAGAAAATCGTAAAAACTCTTCCTTTCATATGTATGAACGCCCAACAAACCCATTGGGTTTGGAAAGTGTAGTTGATGATCTAGAATATCTGGCAAAGTGTTTACCATAAATATAACAAGGCATTTAAACGGACAAAAAACAGTTGGTTTTGCTCGTGCCTCACAATTATAACCAACTGTTTTTAGCGTAAGCGTCCGATAATTCCACCTAGCGCTTAGCAAACTGCCATGGTAGCAGTTGCTCGATATTGACGTCGGGCTGGCTGAGTTCATCAAGGCAAGTCATCACATACTCGAATACGTTCAGGTCGTTGGCTTTAGCCGTTTCGATGATGCTGTAGAGAACAGCGCTGGCGTTGGCGCCCGTGGCCGTTTGGCTAAACAGCCAGTTTTTTCTACCTATGACGAACGGCTTTTTC
>NZ_PYHU01000063.1:0-2367 GCF_003989595.1 Alteromonas sp. KS69
AGGAGGCTCAATGATTATCAAACCACTCAAGGCTCTCGCTTCGCTTGCTGGGACGCTAACACATGGGCTGCGTCACTTCGTTCCTAATTTTAGCCCATGTGTTATCGCCCCTTAGTGGGGTGTTATGTTTCGAGTAAACCATGGCATTAATTGAAGATTTTGAGAAAAAAGCAATTACTCTGTTGTGTAGTGGAATTTTACCCAACTCGGTCTTGCATTCGGTTATAAACTTTCCAGAGTCAGTAGAAGTAAAATTCACTGGCGCGGAATATATGCTTTTTATCAAGCACTTTGAACTTCCAACTGACCAACTGAAATTCGAACAACCTAGTGTTGCAGGAGAGTATCAAGGTCATCAGCTTACATTCAACATATTCATCGATGCTCAGATACTTTGCTTAGAATGCTCAAATTATTTAGGTCTTTGCATCTCAGAAGAGATAAGAAAAGGTAGTATTTGGGTTCATGCCACATAACAAAAAAATTAAGTCACTCACTTCGTTCGTTGGGACGCTAACACGCAGGGCCGCTTCGCTATTATGCCCTACGTATTATCGCCCCTTATTTAAAAGTTAGGTGCTGAATTGTGAGTTTTAGATTTTTCGTACTGTTTATATTTTCCTGGCCGGTAGCTGCGGGGGAACTGCATCTGGTATTTAGAGAATCTCACTTTCTGAACCAGTATCGGCACGAATTTTATATAAATGAGGCACAATACGTTTACATCGATGATCATTTCAAACTAAATGATGAAGGTAAATGGGTGCCAAAAATCCCAGCGTTAAAGATAAAGACTTTGAATTCAGACGACCAAACAAAGCTTATTAACCAACTAGTAGAGTTGGGAGTTGGCGAGTGGAAATCTGAATATCCCGCAAGTGATGTCTCATTAATTTGCGACGGGTTATCATTCACGCTTTACGTAAAGTCCGACACGCTTAATATGTATTCATCTGGTGGGTGTGACTTTCCGCCAAATTATGAAAAAGTCAGACAAATACTAGAAGATTTATGAACGCACCTAACAAAAAAATCATGTCGCCCGCAGGCGGGCTGGGACACAAACAGGCAGGCGGCTTCGCCATTATAGCCTGCCTGTTTGTGCCCCATATTTAGGTGTTAGTTGCCTACAGGAAATTTTTGCTTTTGGTGTAAAACTCGAAGAATGTGAATAATGTCGTCTTTTATGAAATATGAAACAATCATTGAAACCTCTGGAATTATTAACAATCTTCCCGGTATACCCTCTCTCTCAACTCCCATAAAAGGTTGCTGGTTCAAGTTTTCAACTTTATTCTCAATTATTGCATCAGTTTTTTCTGCTGCTAATGGGTTAAATTCGTATAAAAACTCGAAAATAGCCTCACGATCATCCAACGAACTTTTTTCCCATAAGATCATTTTTTGGCTTTATTCCTAATTTTCATTTTTCGAGCTTCCATGTCCAAGTTCGCTTCTTCATGACTGACGAACTTACTTTTCCCACTCTCTAATTTACTGAACGCAGCATTAACCTCTTCAGTAAGCCACTGATCATGAGTAATTATTTTTCGTTGCTGTTCAGCGAGTTCTTCCGTAAGCTCTCTGCAAGCGTCACTTAAAGTGCGTCCTTGGCTTTCGGCCATTATCTGAGCTAGCCGTTTAGTTTCTTCATCTACTCTAAACTGAATACGGGTATCCATGGTAAACTCCTTATGAAATGTACACACAAATGTTAGCACACCTATTGAATTTACGGCAACTAACAAACGCATTAACTCAGTCGCTGGCGCTCCTTGGGACAAAAACACGTAGGCTCCCCTCGCTTCGCTCGGTATTATAGCCTACGTATTTTTGCCCGTTATGCGGGTGTTATGTAGCAAAGGGAATTCAAAATGAAGCATTCTGAAGAACAGCTTTTTAAAGCCGTAGATGAAATTTTGTTTTACCTATGGGACCCTCTCGATTGCAAGGAAATACCAGCTGCGAGAGACGAATACCGTTCATATGTACCCAAGGTTCTTGATTATCTCACCTCTGATAACAACGAAGAAAAAATAGCAAAGTACCTCGCTGGTTTAGAGATAAATTCAATGGGAAGAAGTGTCGCTTCACAAAATTCAATTGAAATCGCAAGAATACTTATCGAAGCAAAGGATTGGTGTTTTGGGTAAGCTACATAACAACTCAATAAACTCACTCACTTCGTTCGTTGGGACGCATACACGCAGGGCGGCTTCGCCATTATGCCCCACGTATCTGCGCCCCTTAGCTTAAAGTTAGAAGGCGTCAGCCTAAACTGCGTTTGGCTTTATAAAAATTCCAGTTCAACCGCCCTCACCTGCTGTTTCAAAAATCGCCCTGGCTTTTGGTGGTTTTAACTTCGCC
>NZ_PYHU01000064.1:0-1554 GCF_003989595.1 Alteromonas sp. KS69
AGACATATGTTAACGACATTGCTGGATAAAAGAGCGAGTTTAGAATACTGATGATGTTAAATGTTGGCGTTACGGTGTTGATAAAAAGCGCGTTGCTAAAGCCGTTGAACCTACCGAAAAAGCAAGCTGTAAAGACAACCTAGCGAAACAACCTTGATGTTGGAATGTCACAGTTAAACCTACTTTTTTATGCTGTAGGTAAATGACGCCTAACATTAAGCTAAGCGGCGCAGTTGCGTGGGGCATAATGGCGAAGCCGCCCCGCGTAAATGCGTCCGAGCGACCGAAGGGAGTGGTCTTTAGCGCTTTGTTAGAAGCAGAGCCAGTTCCTTTGGTCTTTTTAAAAACTGTTGATGTCAGCATACGATTGATTGTTAACACAAACAAGCAAAATGCCAGTGCACGATGGTTTTGAATTGACTGAAGCTAGCCGCCATCTGAGCTATCGAGTGTAATGGCGCTTGCTGACTTAAAATAAGTACTTAACGATAAAGCGCCTATTGCACCACCTTTGAATTAAAAGCGGCGGATTTAAACCTACCACAAGTCAGAGCGATGCAAATGAAAACAGATGAGGGCAGTTGCACTGGGATTTGTATTAAGCCAAACGCAGTTTAGGCTGACGCCTTATAACTTTTAAATAAGGGGCGCAGACGCGTGGGCTAAAATGCGAAGCAGCCCACGTGTATGCGTCCCAGCGAACGAAGTGAGTGACTTTATTTTTTTGTTATGTGCCCACTGCTTATTCATAACTAACTTCCCACCCAATTCTGCTTACATGCTTAGGCCTACAGAATGCCATAAAAGTAAACAGGGAAGCTAATGAACCTGTTAAAGCGACAAGATCTGTTAACTCCGTGTTGTTAGAAACGGAAACAAAGTAGGTAACAATACTAAGTAGCAATATGGAAATAGAAAAAAACAGCAGGAAAGAAAAGCTGTTCATTAGCATATCTAGAACGAACCTAAAAAAATATAGGTACACTCCTATGAAGAGCAATTGGGCAAATATGACTATTGGCCCGTTCGACTTTAGGGTATAGAAAATAGTAAGCAAGCCAGCAATAAGAAAGCCTGAGCTAAACTCTATTACTATGCCCCGAATTGATTTATTCCTCAATGCAAAATCCCTTTGGCACATAACTTTAAGCTTTGGGGCGCAGGCACGGGGCTATAATCGCGAAGCGGCCCCGTGTTTGCGTCCCAGCGACCGAAGGGAGTGCCAACAGCGCTTTGTTAGGCGTACAACTGAAAGTACGCAGCTTTGCTGCCACAACTAGCCGATTAGACCGCGTATTTAAATTATTGAAATTAAGATAAAACAACCCTGTGCGAAAAGCTAGATGTTAACAGTATTGCTGGATAAAAGAGCGAGTTTAGAAAACTGGTGATGTTGAGTGTTGGCGTTGCGGTGTTTAAAAAAAGCGCGTTGCTAAAGCTATTGAAACTACCGAAAAAGCAAGCCGTAAAGACAACCTAGCGAAACAACCTATATGCCGGAATGTCACGACTGAACCCACATTTTAATGCTGAAAGTAAATGACGCCTAACTTT
>NZ_PYHU01000065.1:0-5878 GCF_003989595.1 Alteromonas sp. KS69
ATAAAGCCAGCATACGATTGATTGTTAAAGCAAACAAGCAAAATGCCAGCGCAGTGATGTTGCTGATCTGACTGAAGCAAGCCGCCATTTGAACTAGCAAACGCAATGGCGCTTACCGAGTAAAATAAGAATTTGGCGATAAAGCGCCTATTGCGCGACCTTTGAATTTAAAGCGGCGAAGTTAAAAGCACCTAAAGCCAGAGCGATGTTGGGAACAACAGGTGAGGGCGGTTGAATTGATATTTTTATACAGCCAAACGCAGTTTAGGCTGACGCCTTCTAACGCTTTTAAATAAGGGGCGCAGGCATGTGGGGCATAATGGCGAAGCCGCCCCGCATGTATGCGTCCCAGCGAACGAAGTGAGTGACTTAATTTTTTTGTTATGTGCCACCCAATACATCCTTACAAGTAGTAACTCAGTAAGCCATCTGAGCTTTCTATATTTAGGATATCCATAATTATCTCTAAATGGTCTCCAAAGTTTTCTTTCGCTTCAGTGTCTTGCATTTTCATGATTTCTAATTCTGGCAAGAACGTTTCCATGACCCAAAGCTTTGATGGATTTTGCAAAAGGCCATTAATGAGAGTGTCTAAAATTGAGTCTAACATTTTAGTTAATAGCTGTTTTTCGTTTGGAACACTTCCGGGCAGTTCAGCAAACAACTCGCTACCCTTAAAACTTTTTAACTCGGATAAAGTGGACTGAGTGATGACCAAGGTCTGTTCTTGAATTTCTAATAAAGGACTGTATTCCATATTATCCTCTTGGCACATAACTTTCCAATAACGGGCGCAGACATGTGGGGCATAATGGCGCAGCCGCCCCGCGTGTTTGCGTCCCAGCGAACGCAGTGAGTGAGTTGATTGGCTTGATATGGCCGCGCCGAAAATTCCCACTGATCTCTGTTGGCATAAAACACCCAATTTAACTTACTGGATACTAAGTACAAAAACAAAATATCTGTACTCTTTCGAAACGTGTCAAAGTTATCCCAAGTTAGAGAAAAATTTGAGTTAATGCGCTTTTTTATACCTGTTTTTTTTGACACACGCTCAAATGTTTCGAAGGCAAAAACTTGTTGGTTGAGGTATGGCGAAAAAAGGGAATTGAATTCACTTTTGTTGAGCCACCCTGTCGAAGCAGTAATTGAGCGGATTACTTTTGACCAATCAGAATTTTTAACCGAAAGCTCTATATCAGTATCGGTATTAAGAATTTGGTTCAGTTCAATAAATTCCATTCTTTCCCTGAAGGCTATAACTTTAAACTAAGCGGCACAGTTGCGTGGGGCATAATGGCGAAGCCGCCCCGCGTAACTGCGTCCCAGCCTGCGCCAGCAGGCGACTTAATTTGTTTGTTATAACTACTTTCCACGTTTGCTTACTACCAATTTGTAGGTAAGGCCTATAACTACAAGAGCAACAAACAAAAATACTACACCAGCCAAGTCTTCGCCTTCCATTCTGAAATTGCCAAAACCAATGAATTGATTCTGGCTGTTAGAGCAAGCACCAACACCGATCCAATTTTGAAGTAGCGTACCACCGCAAAGAGTGAACGTGCTAATTGTCTTAATAAACAATGCCAAAACAATAAGCAGTATAAGAGCTACAGATCCTAACTTTTTCATTTGATGTTTCAGTAGTTATAACGCCTCAAACACCGGCTTGGTGAAGTTGGCGACTTTTTTGGAACAAAAAAGGTGACAGCTTTTCCAAGTCCGCGTGCTTTGACTTGTTAGCTGCCGCCCTCGTAACTAATGCTAGTAAATTGGCTAATTCCTACATCAATATCCCTAAATAAAGAATCTTCATCTACTTCAATTTTATCCTTTTTCAAGCGTGCAACAAAAAGTACGATGGACTCCCTTACTTTTTGTGCGATGTAGTCTCTTAGCTCATTTTTAGTTTTACCTGACCAAACAGCTTCAGGGATTTGGATATCAGCGGTGATATAACGCTGCTTTTTAGCAAAACGGAGTCTAGTTATCTCTTCATCACCAAACTTCTGAATTGAGCCATCAACTCGTAGGACTGGTGAATACTCATCAACAGCCTCACAGTAGGTTGTAGAACAGCTATCACGTAGAGCCTTGTATAGATCTACTTTAATTCTACCGATGCCACCATCTTTTGGGCCACCAGCCTGCCCACCAATTGATATTATGCTCATGACTTCCTTTAGCAGCTAACGCTAAGCTAACGGGCAGTGACGTAGCGGCATAATCGCGAAGCGCCGCTGCGTTACTGTCCCAGTGACCGAAGGGAACGTGTTAAGCGCTTTGTTATACGCGTGCATCTAAAACCTCGAAGCTTTTTGCTGCAAATACAAGTTCTTCGGTTTCGTGATCCCACCAATAAACGGTATTGGAGACCTCCTGGGTTTCATTAATTTTAAACACTAGAAAATCGCCACCACCATTTTCTCCGATGATAACTAAGTCTTTTGGAAAGCCGTAGTTCTCCCGCGCAGATTTTGTTTCGTGGACAATACTGTTACAGGTTCTCTTAATTCTCTTTTTATCTGAAGTGTCATAAAAAGGCATAAGATTAAAAACATCTTTACCCACTTCGACACTTCCGCCATTCGACAGCTTCATTCTTTCACAGAAGCAAAGTGGAAACTTAATTTCTAACTCAAATTCTGCTTTTGATATAAATTTTTCGTCAACAGGAAATGGCATTATTTTCTCTAGAGCGTATAACGCCCGCATAACGGGCAAAAATACGTAGGCTATAATACCGAGCGAAGCGAAGGGAGCCTACGTGTTTTTGTCCCTAGCGAGCGCAGCGAGTGTTAATGCGTTTGTTAGTTTGCGTACTCATTCGAGCTAAACACAAACTGTTGGCTTAAAGTAAAAGCCTGACTTGAGTCAGCACGACTCTGTGAAATAATTTCCAGTTCACCTTCCGCATGAACCTTGACCAAAAGCTCCTCTGTATTACTTATTTCGAAGTTGATAGAGCAATTTTCAGGAGATACTTTACCTTTAATAAAGTTCGGAGAAGGCTCTGAAACCCCGTTCGTGTAATACACGTAAAAGCTTTCATTGGGCAAGTCTATAGCAAAAATAAAAGCATTTTTATCCAAATCCTCTGGCTCCAATCGCAACGCCGTAAAATTACTTGTTATTGGGAAACTTGTAACCCGGCCAGAAAATGACGGGACATTAGAATTGCCAGAGTGAACAACGTAAGACTTCATAGAGCTCAAGCTTTTCTCAAACGAAATAGCGCTATCTATGAATTCAGGCCCTAAAAGACATTTCGATTGAACAGGTAAACCTACACTAAGGAAAAACAAAAAAATAAGAAGTCTATTCAATGCGAATCTCCGCGAGTGTGTCCGAGCAAACTAACTTTCCAATAACGGGCGCAGGCACGTGGGGCATAATGGCGAAGCCGCCCTGCGTGTATGCGTCCCAGCGAACGAAGTGAGTGAGTTTATTGGGTTGTTATGTGAATTTGTTGATTTAATCTTGAAAGTCCTCCGGTATCTCTTTTTTGAAGAGAGCTATTGCTTGTTCGACTAGTTCTAAATCTAGCTCATCTTGGTAAAGAGTAACTTCTCGTCTCTTTTTCGTGTCGTCCCGGAAGATTTCCATGACCATATTTTTACCAGCATATATTTCGACACCAATACCATCGCGTGCACCAGTGTCGCTAGCGATAACGTAATGTTCTATCTTTGAAAACTTCTCACTCATGTAGAAACCCACGATTCACATAACTTTTAAATAAGGGGCGCAGACATGTGGGCTATAATGCGAAGCAGCCCACGTGTATGCGTCCCAGCGAACGAAGTGAGTGACTTTATTTTTTTGTTAGGTGTGGTCATAAATAAACCTAAGCACCTTTTCCGAGCCATCCTCTAAATCTACAGTTGAATCTAGTGTTGCACCAGAGGATTCTATAAGCTTTGCAGAAGCAATATTACTTTTGTAGCAGTGAATATGCACCGCTGTAATATCTATTTTATTTGCCTGTTCGATGGTTTGAGATAGCAGGCGTTTTCCAACGCCCTTGCCTCGATAACTGGGCCTGATACCTAAACCTATATGTCCGCCAGCATGTTTTAATGAGTCGTTTAGTGTGTGGCGTAAATGGGAGCAGCCAACGATTTCTTGATTTTCGATGAGCCAGAAAGTGGTATTAGGCACCATATGATTGGGTAAGTTGATACCCTTTGAATAATTGCTTAACAACTGAACGAAAGCAGGAAAGTTTGAACAATCTAAATCCATTGGATAGGGATAGCGTTCTTCGCTACCCAATTCCTTGATGTAGTCCAAATAACTATTTTCGAATTCAACTAAAGGATTAATGAGCATTCAATATCCGAGAAGCACCTAACGCCCCAATAAGGGGCAGTTGCTTGCCCGCGAAAATAGCGATAGCGCGGGCGAGTAACTGTCCCAGTGAACGCAGTGAGCGAGCTTGATTGGTTTGTTATATTTCACTTACACTCCGAATTCAAAATGTCAGCCTGTTTAATGTTTACCCACTGAGTATTCGAACCTAATTCTATTTGAACCCCAATTTTCCTAGCAATATCCAAGATATGCTTGAACCACTTTTTAGCAGTCCATTCCTTAATTTCGGTAGATGAAAAGCAACCTTCTTCATGATACCAATGCACACCAGCGGCCTCGCGATAAATGTATTGGTATTCAGTCCTTCCGTGACTTACTAGAAAGACCTTTAATTTATTATCTTCAGATAGTTCTACTCTACTAATTTTCTCGATATTCATCGTGATATATAACGCCCAAATAAGGGGCTAAATAATAGTTTGCTAAAATGGTGAAGCGAAGCGGAACGCTGCAAACTGTTATGTGTCCCGCTTAATTTTCTTGTTATGAGTAAACAAAAAAATATCACTTTACCCAAAAATAAAGAAGTATAGCAATGATAAAGTAGATGCTAAAAATAGAATGTAAATCATATTGTTAAGGGCTACATTAAGTTTATTCCTAACCATATAGGCGCCTATACTTGCAAAGAACCAAGATGGTGTAGAAATAATTAGAGGAAATGCAACTCCCATTAAGAACTCATGATTACTAGTGGCGATAAATTTATATAAACTATATAGAGAAAAAACATTATAAAAAATTCCTGAAATAGCGCCAACTATTAGTAATATAAAACCCAAAATCTTCAATTAATCACCTTACACATAACGCTTCACATATGGGGCACAGACTTGCTGGCTATACTTGCGAAGAATGAGCAGAGCCAGCGAGTATGTGTCCCAATGAGCACAGCGAATGTACATAATGTGTTTGTTATACATACTTCTCAATCAATCCACTGAATTCATCTGCTTCGTTCGCGTTTGCGAAGGCTGAATTTGGAACGATAATCGCGTACACATTATCCAAAAACAAGTAATGGACATTACCGTTCTGGCTCACTGATTCAATGGCTTCCCATTTAAAAAATGATTTAGCATATTTATTTGATGCGTGAATTCCATCTTCTTTAATTTCAAGAGTACTCTCGGTAAGTAGAAAACCATCTACTTTTGGTAACGTATTTTTTTGGAGCTTTGACATTTCATAAAAATAAATACCGGCACCAACTAAAAGTGGCAATAAAACAACGATTGCTGTGGGCATATCGAAGTTGAAATTCTTTTTACTCAAAGCCTGAAATACAAACATGAATACAATTGCAACCAAGAACCAAATGATGAAGTTTGTCAAAAAGGACTTCTTTTTACTTTTAATTCCAGAAGCTCGTCTCAACGCAAACTTGGTAAATTCTTTGTATTCTTCTTGATTAGGTTGAAAAGTGATCAGCATCCTGTAACTCTAACTTTAGTATGTATAATGCCGCATTAAGCGGCTAAAAAGTGTCCGTCCGGTAATCCCC
>NZ_PYHU01000066.1:0-2355 GCF_003989595.1 Alteromonas sp. KS69
GTGTCCGTCCGGTAATCCCCACATTCAATTCATAGGTTTTCTACGTCATGGTGCTCTCTTTGTTAAGGAGAATGACCATGGCGCATCATCAACGAAGAGAAGTAGAAGACTGGCTCAATTTATTTGAGCAACAAAAACAAAGTGGACTCACAGCGGTGGCGTTTTGCCGCCAGCAACAGATTAATGTCCAAACCTACTACACCAGGCGACGTGATATTCGTCTTCAGCGTACTCACAGCAAGTTCGTTCACGTCAAACGTGAAGTAACAAAGGTTGAGTCACACACCGATGAGACCGGTGGCGAACTTCTTCTGCAACTTGGGAGCGCTCATCTTAGCGTGCCAACGAATGTTAGCCCTCACTGGCTTGCTACCGTGATGAAGGCACTAGCTGAATGAAGATGTTTGTTGAGCCTGCCGACGTTTATTTATACATGGATATCGTCGACTTTCGTAAATCGATTAATGGCTTGATTGTAGTGGTCGAACAGAACATGGAGCTCAATGCCTTTCGTGATGCGCTGTTTGTGTTTTGCAATAAAAAGCGCGATAAGCTCAAAATACTCTATTGGGATAAAACGGGCTTTGCGCTTTGGTACAAACGTCTCGAGAAGCATCGGTTCAAGTGGCCTGTCGATGCTAACTTACAGCATCTGAATGTAAGTGAACAGCAGTTACAGTGGCTGTTATCAGGCTACGATGTAATAGGCCATCAGCCGTTGCACTACAATGCATCCGGCTTATAACCTGTGATCATAAGTAGCGATTAACGATCACGAAATCGTCTTAATAATGTCGGTAAATCAATGCATTATTACATTATAATAAGACCATGAATATTGATATCGAAAGCTTACCTGATGACCCAGCAACATTGAAAAAGGTGTTGTCGCAGGTGATGTCTCGCTATCAATATCTTGAGGAGCAGTTTCGTATTTCCCAGCATAAACAGTTCGGTCAAAGCGCCGAAGGTCATCCTGGGCAAGGTGAGTTGTTTAATGAAGCGGAAGCGCTTGCTGTTGAATCAGATACGCAAGAAGAAGCCATAAGCTACACGCGTAAAAAGCCCACACGTAAACCGTTACCCAAAGGCCTACCTCGTGAGGTTATCGTTCACGATATTAGCGACGAAGAAAAAGTCTGTGGCTGTTGTGCAGGTGAGCTACATCGCATTGGTGAAGATAAGTCAGAAAAGCTTCAGTTTATTCCTGCTCAGGTCAAAGTGATTGAGCATGTTCGCCCTAAATATGCGTGTCGTACCTGTGAGAAAGACGGTATTAGCAACACAGTAAAACAAGCGCCTGTACCTCACAGCGTTATCCCTAAAGGTTATGCGACCCCAAGTTTATTAAGCCAAATCATTACCAGCAAATATCAGTATGGGTTACCGCTGTATCGACAAGAGTCTATGTTCAAACAGCATGGTATCGAATTAAGTCGTAAAACCATGGCTGACTGGATAATCCGCTGCGCTGAGCTATTTAAACCGCTTTATGACCAGCTCCATCAACATATCCTGAAACAACCGGTTATCGCGGCGGATGAAACCACGCTGAAGGTCGTTGAATCTGAGAAAGTGAATAGCTACATGTGGTTGTACGCCAGTGGCGCTGACTCACCTACCGGTAATATCTCGGGGACAGAGATACCTAATATCGTGCTGTACGACTATCACAATAGTCGCGCTGGGCAATGCGCCGTAGACTTCCTTAAAGGTTACAGCGGCTACTTACAAGTGGATGGCTATCAAGGCTACGAGCAAACGCAAGCCATACTCATTGGTTGCTGGGCACATGCACGCCGTAAGTTCATGGAAGCCAAAAAAGGCGCAGGTAAGAAAGGCAGTGGCAAAGCGGATTGGGCACTCAATCACATCCAAAAACTCTACCGCCTAGAAACCCAGCTAAAAGATAAAACGGTAGAGGTGCGATATATTACAAGACAAGAAAAAAGTGTGCCGTTACTGAGCCAGCTTCATATGTGGCTAATGAAATCGGCTCAACAAGTGTTACCCAAAACCAAGTTGGGCGAAGCGATACAATACTGCTTAAACCAATGGAAAAAGCTGGAACGCTATACACTCGGCGGGTTATTGAGTATCGATAATAATCGCGCTGAGCGCGGGATAAAGCCGTTCGTCATAGGTAGAAAAAACTGGCTGTTTAGCCAAACGGCCACGGGCGCCAACGCCAGCGCTGTTCTCTACAGCATCATCGAAACGGCTAAAGCCAACGACCTGAACGTATTCGAGTATGTGATGACTTGCCTTGATGAACTCAGCCAGCCCGACGTCAATATCGAGCAACTGCTACCATGGCAGTTTGCTAAGCGCTAGGTGGAATTATCGGACGCTTAC
>NZ_PYHU01000067.1:0-2387 GCF_003989595.1 Alteromonas sp. KS69
CGCCAAGGACTTCCTTCTCTCATCCGTAAGAGGCTCCCTTCAAACGTCATTCTTTGATCTGTTTTATTGTAAATGCGGCCTGTACTCTTCATTACTTGAAGTAGCTTTTGCCACCGCTTATCAGTTAGCATTAGTCTCGGCATGGTAGTGAGTTGTTCTTTTACTTTTGGCGAAGCAAATTATAACTCTTTACCATGCTGCTCAAAAACCAATCACGAAAGATCAACACGCCTTAAGCATAAGCCATTAATTTTTCGGCTAATGCTACAGTGCTAGGTGCAATAAATATCTACTGGTTTACAAGTGATAATTATCAATAAGAAATTGCAGAATAAAGGGTTATTTAACGGGCGTTGGCGTAACGCTTGGGCGATCTTACTTTTCTTATGCTTGACTCAAATGTCTGTGACTCAAACTAGTCGTGCATCCGAAAGCGCTTCAAACCCATTTTTAGGCGTTCTCGACTTTGAAAGTACACGCAGCGTTATTAATGACATTAGGCAAAACAAACTTGATTACCTTCGTAACAAAGAAAAATTAGAAAGTGCCTTTAAAGTAAGTCAGGAACAAGGCTGGGAGGAGCTTCACTTAGAAGCAGCAGCGCTCTATTCTGAACTCCTCTTTAGACAGGAAAAATATGCTGATTTAACGGCTCATTTATCACACTATTTAAATCACAAAGAATTAATAAAGCGAAAAGATATTTATCTACTGTTCTTAGAGACAAAACTAAAAGCTCTTACCAGATTAGATGATTCCACCCCAGCAAAAAATCTTTCTAAAAAGCTAGAAGCGCAAATTTCGCAACACTCAGTAAATGAAAAAATTATTATTTTTCGCGCGTTGGCTTATTACTATACGGCTGATGATGCGTTGAGAAAAACGCTGAGTGCCGCGTTAGAAGGTCTTGAATTAGCGATAAAAAGCGATGACATTCCTTCGCAAGGCTATTTTTACAGAAAGATAGCCGATGCCTATGGGTACTTAGAGGAAGATGAGGACAAAGCGGTAAGTTACGCGAAAAAGGCCGTAGAGACATTCGAGAAAACAAATGATGGGCTTTTTACGGCAAAAGCGTATTGGAGCTTGGGTAATATACTTCTTGAGACTGGCGACCCACAAAGCGCATTAGTCTATTTAAACAAAGCATTAGCCTATTTTAAAGACGTTAATATGAACAAGGGGCTCGCTTTTGCCCAATACTCAATTGCAAATATTCAATATCTTCAGGCCAATTACGATAGCGCGCAGATATTAGCTAAAGAAAATATCGAGCTTGCTATGTCAGCGGGCATTAATGATATGCAACTTGCTTCGATGATTTTGCTAAGCAATGTATATATAAAACAAGATGCATTAGAGAAAGCTAATAAAATTAATGATGACGTTTTTCTCATCATAGATAAATTTAGCCGTAGTATTTATAAAGCGGAATTTTTTGGTGAAAGATACGAATTAAAGCGAAAACTTAATCGTACTGATGAAGCATTTGATGCCATAGAAAAAAAGCTTTTTTATACTAAAAAACACTTCGAGGCCACGAGCGAAAGTAACATTAAAGCCTTACAAGTAAAGTTTGAAGTAAAAGAAAAAGAAGACACAATCCGTAAGTTAGAATACGAAAAAGATATTAGTAACCTTCAAGCTAAAGAGGAATATCAGCAAAAAATTATATGGCGCTTAAGTGCTACCATCGCTTTTATTTTAGTTCTTGTCGCCTCGCTTTTAGTTTACAGACAATCACGCCAACGAAAAAAATATCATCGTATGGCATCCACTGATCACCTAGCAAACTGTCTTAATCGTCGGGGAATATTGGCTACTGCCAACTCTAAACTTGCCCAACAAAACATAACCATCGCCATCGTTGATTTAGATTACTTTAAAAGAATTAACGACGAGTATGGACACGATGTGGGTGATTTAGTGCTGATTGCTTTTGCCAATGCTGCAAAAGAGACACTGTCTAAACATGATGATTTTGGCCGTTACGGCGGCGAGGAATGGTTATTCATTTTACATTCGTCGGACGAAAAAGTGGTTCGACTGATGTTTGAAAAGCTAGCTGCAACTTATCAAAAGTACTGCAACAACATTGATGCCCTTAAAGGAGATTTAAGCATGACATTTAGCGTAGGGGTATCGCTTGGGAATAAATCCAACAGAACATTAGATACGTCAATAAAGCGTGCAGATGATGCGCTATATCAGGCAAAAGAAAATGGTAGAAATCAGGTGGTAATAAATTGAATATAAGAAGTGGTGCGACTACCCTGATTCGAACAGGGGACCTCTACCATGTCAAGACATGAATCAGATGGTACAAACACCGTTCTATCACATAATTTGTAACAACATAATTTGTACTAGTGTGATTACCAAGGGAT
>NZ_PYHU01000007.1:0-204341 GCF_003989595.1 Alteromonas sp. KS69
GAATCTATTGGAGCACGTCACCTAGCGATGAACTCATTAAGGTTTCGCATAAACCAACTAATGTCGTACAGGCGCTGGCGGTAAACTTCAGCAGTATCGGTTACTGTTTGTAATTCGGCTTCCGAGAGGCGCTCACCCTTAAGATACCTTTGGGTAAGTAGAGTGCCTTTATGGATACGGTGCCATTGGGTTAGAACTTGCTCTAGATTCCATGAATTGGCACCTTGTTTATCAACATGCAGGACTACATGAACGTGATTGCTCATCACCGCATAAGCACAAATATTAATGGAGTACACCGAAGCTAACTCTAATAAGCGGCGCTCGACCCAGCCTCTTCGATGTTCGAAGCTTTTTCCCGAATTCTGATCAACACCGCATAGGTAGCATTGCCTAACGCAGCGTGAAACGCAGTGATAATAAGGAGTATCAGCAAGGCTGATTTGGCTGCGTCTTGATTGCGGCACGGCTAACATCCAGTAAATTCATATACGTCCATGCTAGCAATCAATTGCAATTGATGAACCTGTATCTTAGGTGTGAATTAATCGAATTGATTCTTTGTATTATCGTGGGTGTCCGGTTAGCTGACCTTTACTAAGGGTGTCTTGATAGTACTATTGAATTGACCCTTTATTTTACAATGGATGTCTTGGTTGCGCTAAATGCCGAAGGAAGTGAATCTAATTTACCTTGGCAAGCAATGCATTAGCTACCTTAGACACTGGTTTTCTGTTTAATACAGAAGAGATAAATTCAGTGGCAACAAGCAACTTATCCATACTTACGCCACTTTCAATTCCAAGTCCATTTAGCATATACAGAACGTCTTCTGTCGCCACGTTTCCGCTGGCGCCTTTAGCATATGGGCAGCCCCCAAGGCCTGCGACAGCGCTATCTATGCTCGATATACCAAATTGTAGCGCGGTGTAGATATTGACTAATGCTTGGCCATAGGTGTCATGAAAGTGGACAGCTAAGTCGGCAACTGGTACGTGGTGGCAAACGTTTTCGAGCAAACGAGCAGTAGATGCTGGAGTGCCGGTTCCAATGGTGTCGCCAAGTGAAATTTCATAGCAGCCCATATCATGTAGACCCTTGGAAACCTGCGCTACCGAGTCGCTAGATATTTCTCCTTCATAAGGGCAGCCCATCACACAAGATACGTAGCCCCTAACTGGGATATTATGCGTGTTTGCGGCCGCAATAACGGGCTCGAATCTTTTTAGGCTTTCACTGATTGAGCAGTTAATATTTTTTTGAGAAAAAGATTCAGAAGCCGCGCCAAATATAGCAACTTCATCAACGCCAACAGACAGCGCAGCTTCAAACCCTTTTAGGTTAGGGGTCAGGGCTGAATAGATAACATCATTGGAACGGCTAATTCCATTGAAAACTGCGTCAGAATCTGCCATCTGAGGAACCCACTTGGGAGAAACAAAGCTGCCAGCTTCAATACGCTTTAAACCACTTGCGCTAAGCAAATTGATGAGATGTATTTTGTCTTTAGCGCTAAGAATCGCCTTTTCATTTTGCAACCCGTCACGAGCACCAACTTCCACGATCCTCACTTTAGAGGGAAAGTGAGTCGCAGGGTTAGAGGGTGAATTTACGATGGGTGTCTTCATAGCGGTTTCCACACTCATTCAACTTCTGACTCAGAATCGAAATCAATTAGCACTGAGCCTCCATCTACCAACTCACCAGGTTGATAATAATAGCCTTGCACCACACCGTCGCAAGGCGCTGTAATACTATGTTCCATCTTCATGGCCTCCATAATAAGTAGCGGTGCACCTTTTTTGACGCTACTACCAACCTCAACTAAGTGAGCCACCACGGTACCATTCATTGGTGCATCTAAGCTTGCACCACTGTGGTTGTCGTCATCCCCCATATCAGGTGCTAAGACCTTAAAATGGCAGGTTGAGTCTTGACTAAATAAGCCAAATTGACCTTCGTTGTTCGAGAAATGGTATGTCCGTCTTACTCCATCTACAGAGGCAATTAATTCATCACCAGCAAGATGACCAGTTGCTTCAATGCTTTCCGTATCCGTGATTACCTCAAGGGAAATACCTTTTTGATTCAGGCTATTACCTGATTGGGCGATATGTTTTATTGTGAGTGAATGAACTTCATCACCCATCATAATCGAAAGGGATTCTTGATATCCCATGTTGGGGCGCCACGAGCCAACAATCCCCCAAGGTGAGGGCAGTGAATTACTCTTCGCTGTACTTTGATTACGTGAAAGTACAGACAAAAGTGCTATTGCGGGAAGCTCAGCATCAACTGATTGACTCTGATTGTTGAACAGGGTGTCAGTATGTTTATCAATAAAAGTTGTGGTTAATTCAGCGCTAATGAAAGGCGCACTTGAAGCCACGTCGATAAGAAAATCAATATTCGTGGTTACGCCGTCAATGTGATATTGCTTAAGTGCACTAACTAATTGTTTTAAAGCAGCTTCTCTGTTCTCACCCCATACAACGAGTTTAGATATCATCGGGTCGTAATAAACGCTAATGTCGTCACCTTGCTGTACGCCGGTATCAATGCGTACTTTACTTGTTGATCCTTGGCTAAATAACGTGGGTGTCTTGTTTAGCGACTGGCTATTTTGATAGGAAGTCGGGCTTGATAGCATGGGTGTCTTGATAAGCGAGAGCGTGCCGCTGGCGGGCAAGAAATCATTGTTGGGATCTTCGGCGTAAATACGCGCTTCGAATGCGTGTCCCGTTAGCGTTAATTCTGATTGGGTCTTGGGCAGGGTTTTTCCTTCTGCTACATCAAGCTGCCAGCGAACCAAGTCTTCACCGGTAATCATTTCCGTAACAGGGTGCTCTACTTGCAAGCGGGTATTCATCTCCATGAAATAGAACGAGCCGTCTTCGTCATACAAAAACTCAACGGTTCCCGCACCTACATAATTAATCGCTTTTGCTGCTTGAAGGGCCGCTTCGCCCATTTGCTGCCGAATATTGGCAGGAAAATTAGGGGCAGGTGCTTCTTCTATCACTTTTTGATGACGACGCTGCACTGAACAGTCACGTTCAAATAGATGCACGCCATTACCATGGGTGTCACAGAAAACTTGTATCTCAACATGGCGCGGCCGGGTGAGGTATTTTTCAACCAACATATGTTCATCGCCAAAGCTTGCCATCGACTCCCTTTTTGCTGCACTTAGCGCCGCCGAAAACTCGCTTTCTTTCCACACCTGACGCATGCCTTTACCGCCGCCGCCGGCAGCAGCTTTAAGCAACACAGGATAGCCCATTGCATCACTGGCTTGCTTTAAGGTAGCCTCATCTTGATCATCTCCGTGATAACCTGGCACCAAAGGCACGCCGGCATCTTCCATAATTTTCTTGGCCGCAGATTTAGATCCCATGGCTTCTATGGCAGACGCAGGTGGGCCCACAAATATAATATCGTGCGCGGCACATGCTTTAGCAAATTCGGCATTCTCAGATAAAAAACCATACCCAGGATGGATGGCATCTACACCAAGCTTTTTGGCGTATTCAATAATTGCAGTTCCGCGCAAGTAGCTATCTTTCGAGGGGGCAGGGCCTAAATAAACCGCTTCATCCGCCTGTAAAACGTGTAAGGCATTTGCATCAGCGTCTGAATAAACCGCCACCGTTTGAATACCCATGGCTTTGGCTGTACGCATCACTCGGCATGCAATTTCGCCGCGATTAGCAATCAGTAATTTTTTGATCATGCTTGTTTCTCCTGCCACGCTGGGGCGCGCTTTTCGATGAACGCCCCCAAGCCTTCTTGCCCTTCTTTCGAGGTTCTTATTTTGGCAATTTGTTTGCTTGTATCATCAAGCAATTTAGCATTAATAGGCGCGTTGGCAACCTGTTGCACTAGGGCTTTGGCTTGCGATACCGCCACGGGGCCGTTTTTTAAAATTTGGGTGACAATATCGTCTATTGTGCTATCAAGTTCATCTTCGGTCACAGCCTCGCTAAGCAGTCCTAGCCTGCGAGCTCGGCGGGCAGAGAAGACTT
This sequence comes from Alteromonas sp. KS69, assembly GCF_003989595.1. NCBI lineage: Bacteria > Pseudomonadati > Pseudomonadota > Gammaproteobacteria > Alteromonadales > Alteromonadaceae > Alteromonas > Alteromonas sp. KS69. Next base: position 4,026 of record NZ_PYHU01000007.1, read on the forward strand.
CTGCGGTTTGAAAATAGCGTCGACACACCCGTGCGCCCATAGCTTCTATCACGTATGGGCTGATAGTGGCGGGAATTAAGCCTATTTTTACTTCGCTTAAACAGAACTTGCTCAATTTGCTTCCAATGGCAATATCGCAGCAAGCAATAAGACCAACCGCGCCGCCAAATGCCGCCCCTTGCACGCGGGCAATAGTGGGCTTTGGCAAGGTGTATAAGGTGTGTAACATAGTAGCCAGCGCCATTGCGTCGATATGATTTTTGGCTTCATCGTACTGCGCCATGCGCTTCATCCACTCTAAGTCGGCACCAGCACTGAAGCTCTTTCCTTTGCCTTGTAAAACAACGGCGCGAACGCTGCTGTCGTTGCCGGCGCGCGTAAATAGCTCGGTTAACGTAGCTATCATGTCATCGTTAAATGCATTGTGTTTGTCAGCGCGGTTTAACGTAATAAGGGCAACGTTTCTTTCATCTACGTGATAAGTAACTGCTTGTTCCATAATAAATTCCCCTCAACTACATGCGAAAGACACCGAAGCGGGTGTCGGGTATAGGTTGATTTAATGCCGCAGATAACGATAGGCCTAACACTGTGCGGGTATCAGCAGGGTCGATAACGCCGTCGTCCCATAATCTGGCTGAGGCATAATATGGATGTCCTTGTTTCTCGTAGGTGTCGATAACCGGTTGTTTGATGGCGTGCTCTTGTTCGTCGGTCCAGGCTTCACCTGCACGTTCTTTTTGATCCCGCTTCACTTGAGCGAGTACGCCAGCGGCTTGTTCGCCGCCCATTACCGATATGCGAGCATTTGGCCACATGAATAGAAATCTGGGGTCGTACCCACGGCCGCACATCCCGTAGTTTCCTGCACCAAAACTACCGCCAATTAATACGGTAATTTTAGGCACTTGGGCACACGCAACGGCAGTAACCATCTTGGCGCCGTGTTTAGCTATCCCGCCATGTTCGTACTGTTTACCCACCATGAAACCAGTGATGTTTTGTAAAAATACGAGGGGAATTTTACGCATTGCACATAATTCAACAAAGTGTGCGCCTTTTAGTGCACTTTCGCCGAATAAAATGCCATTATTGCCGATGATGCCCACCGGATAGCCGAAGATGCGCGCAAATCCGCACACTAACGTAGTGCCGTATAAGGGTTTAAATTCATCAAAGTCTGAATCATCTACTACCCGTGCGATAATTTCTCGCACATCGTAAGTTTGTTTTGAGTCGGCAGGCACGATGCCGTAAATCTCTTTAGCATCGAAGCGCGGGGGCTTCGGCTCTGCCACATCCAATGCGACATGTTTGGTACGGTTAAGCCTAGAAACTGCATTTCTTGCAAGAGATAGTGCGTGATGGTCGTTATTGGCTAATTGGTCTGCTACCCCTGAAATTCGGGTATGCACGTCACCGCCGCCAAGCTCTTCGGCAGTTACCACTTCACCTGTCGCTGCTTTCACTAGTGGTGGTCCACCTAAAAAGATGGTGGCTTGCTCTTTTACAATTATGCTCTCATCTGCCATGGCGGGCACGTAGGCACCGCCAGCTGTGCATGACCCCATTACCACCGCAATTTGTGGAATATTCTTTGCCGACATGTTGGCTTGGTTAAAGAAAATACGGCCAAAGTGTTCTTTGTCGGGAAACACTTCATCTTGATAGGGTAGGTTCGCACCGCCTGAATCTACCAAGTAAATACACGGCAGGTTATTTTCTTCTGCAATGGTTTGTGCGCGTAAGTGTTTTTTCACGGTAAGCGGGTAGTAACTGCCGCCTTTTACCGTGGCATCGTTAGCCACTATCATGCACTCAATACCTTCCACGCAACCTATACCGGCTACTACGCCCGCGCAGGGTACATAATCGTCGTACACATCCCACGCCGCCAATTGGCCTATTTCCAAAAAGGGCGTGTTGTCGTCAATTAAGGCGTTAATTCTGTCTCGGGGAAGTAATTTTCCGCGTGATTGATGGCGTTGGGCAGCTTGTGCCCCGCCGCCTAATGAAACTTGTTCTATTTTTGCAACCAAGTCATTTACTTGTGCTTGCATATGCTGCGCATTGGCAACAAAGGTGTCTGATTTTGTATTTATCTTTGAACGTAGAACGGGCATACCCCCTCCTGTTTGTTCAGTGCGACCTTATGAGCCGCACAGTCTGTCGTTAAGAGCAAAAAGCTGAACTGACACGTTATAATTATTATTTTGATTCGTTAAACAATTCGCGGCCAATAAGCATTCGGCGAATTTCTGAGGTACCCGCACCAATTTCATACAACTTGGCATCTCTTAATAATCTGCCCGTGGAATATTCATTGATATAACCGTTTCCACCTAAAAGCTGAATGGCGTCTAAGGCCATCTTGGTGGCTAATTCTGCAGAATATAAAATGGCGCCAGCGGCGTCTTTTCGGGTGGTATCACCGCGATCGCAAGATTTTGCAACGGTGTACACGTAGGCTCTGGCGGCATTCATTTGGGTATACATATCGGCCACTTTGCCCTGAACAAGTTGAAATTGACCAATAGATTGACCGAATTGCTCTCTGTCATGAATATAGGGTACAACCACATCCATACAGGCTTGCATAATGCCCAAGGGGCCACCAGACAGTACCAATCGCTCGTAATCTAGCCCGCTCATGAGCACCCTAACGCCTTCGCCTTCTTTACCCAGAATATTTGCTGCAGGTACTTCACAGTCTTGGAATACAAGTTCACAGGTGTTTGAAGAGCGCATGCCTAATTTGTCTAGCTTTTGTGCGCGGGTAAAGCCTGGGAAATCACGTTCTACAATGAATGCGGTGATCCCTTTGGGTCCGGCTTGTGGGTCTGTTTTTGCGTAAATGACAAAGGTATGGGCGTCTGGACCATTGGTGATCCACATCTTGTTGCCGTTCAAGATATACTTATCGCCGCGCTTTTGTGCACGCAGCTTCATACTCACCACATCTGAACCCGCATTAGGCTCACTCATGGCCAACGCGCCAATGTGCTCACCAGACACTAATTTAGGCAGATACTTCTCTCGCTGTTCGTCGTTGCCGTTTCTAAAAATCTGGTTTACGCATAAGTTAGAATGCGCACCATAACTCAGGCCAATACCTGCTGATGCGCGGCTCACTTCTTCCATTGCGATGGTATGGGCTAAATAACCCATATCGGCGCCGCCATATTGCTCTGATACCGTAACCCCCAACAAACCCATTTCACCCAGCTTGGGCCATAATGCATTGGGGAATTGGTTATTAGCGTCGGCTTCTTCTGCTAACGGAGCAATTTCATTTTGTGCAAACTGGAAGACTTGATCGCGCAATAAATCGATATCTTCGCCAAGATCAAAGTTTAATGTAGGGTAGGAGGTATTCATGCAATTTTTCCTTGTTCTAATTCCGCTAGCTCTTCACGGCATCGCGCTTCTACTTCATCGAGTTCTTGCATCAGGCTTTGAATATCCTCAAGTTGCTGATGAAGTACAGCCCGTTTTTGTGCGGTCATTTCCAACATGGTGCCTAGCTGAACGGCGGAATTGCCATTGGTGTCGTACATTTCGAATAAGGTTTTAACTTCTGCTAAGGAAAACCCTAATCGTTTCCCTCTAAGAATGAGCATTAATCTCACTCTATCTTTGTTGTCATACACACGGTTTTGCCCGGTACGCTTTGGGCTAAGTAGCCCTTGCTCTTCATAAAAGCGAATGGATCGGTGAGTTATATCGAACTCTTTTGCCAGTTCACCTATCGCGAATACCGACTCTTTCTCGTTGTTATTCATAACACGTACCTTTGGTCTTATGTCGTTGTCTTGTGCTGTTTACAAAAAGACTTTCCCTGAATGAAAGGGGATTCTTGACACTAAATATATTGAGGTTTACGTTAACGTTAATTACCTTTTACGTTAAGGTAAAGTAACATTTTGCTAACGTCAATTTTTCATATGTGAGATAGTTCGCTTATCTAAACATGGGTGTCTACATTTTTATACGAAAGTAAAGTTAGTTGAATATTATTCCATAAATTACAAATGGTTAGGAGTTCAAGTGATGAGTAGTGAAACAGTAGTGATCGTAGCAGCGAAGCGCACACCAATGGGTGGCTTCAATGGAAGTCTGTCTGGGGTAGCCGCCACCGAACTAGGTGCCACTGCCATTAAGTCGGTGTGCGATACATTCGATGTAAGCCACGTTGATGAAGTTATTATGGGGTGCGTTTTACCTGCTGGCTTAGGTCAAGCGCCCGCTCGTCAGGCATCGTTAGGCGCAGGCCTTCCTCTTAGCGCAGGCGTAACCACCATTAACAAAGTGTGTGGTTCTGGTTTAAAAGCGGTAATGCTGGCTCACGATTTAATCAAGGCCGGTAGCGCTGAAGTGGTTGTAGCTGGTGGGTTCGAAAGTATGAGCAATGCGCCGTATATGTTGCCAAAGGCAAGAACAGGCTATCGGATGGGGCACGGACAAGTACTCGACCATATGATGTTAGATGGTCTTGAGAATGCTTACGATGGTAAGGCGATGGGATGTTTTGCGCAAGATACAGCGGATGCTGAAAACATTACGCGAACTCAAATGGATGAATTCGCGCTTAGTTCGCTTTCAAAAGCCCATGAAGCGATTAACAGTGGTAGTTTTAAAGATGAAATCGTAAATGTGACTATCTCAGGCCGCAAAGGCGATGTAGTCGTTGATACTGACGAAGGCCCAGGTTCTGCGCGACCAGAAAAGATCCCATCCCTTCGCCCTGCATTTAAAAAAGACGGCACGGTAACCGCAGCAAATTCCAGCTCTATTTCAGATGGTGCGGCGGCGTTACTCGTTATGAGTGAATCCAAAGCGCACGCGCTGGGATTAGCCCCACTTGCTAAAGTGGTAGCCCATGCTACACATTCTATAGAGCCAGAGAATTTCACAGTAGCACCTGTTGGAGCAATGGAAAATGTGCTTTCTAAAGCAGGCTGGTCTAAAGATGAAGTCGACTTGTTCGAAATTAATGAAGCCTTTGCCATGGTTACTATGTTGGCAGTTCAAAAGCTGGGATTAGACGAGCGAAAAGTGAATATAAAAGGCGGCGCGTGTGCGCTTGGTCATCCGATTGGCGCATCGGGTGCACGAATCTTGGTCACCTTGCTGCACGCGCTTAATCAAAAGAAAGCGACAAAAGGCATTGCCTCTTTATGTATTGGGGGTGGGGAAGGCGTAGCACTAGCGGTTGAAATGCTATAAGCAGCATGCTTGATTGATGTCAAAAAAGCATGACTTTGAAGTAAATGGCACCACAATCCGGTGCCATTTGTGTTTTAATTATCCTAATAAAGCGTTCATTATCCGTCGCTGCATAGATTCGATTTATTATTGACGAGTGTCGAATAATTAAACGAGTTTTTCAGTATGTAGCAACTATGAAACGAAATGGCGGGTAAATTGCCTAAATTTTGGCTGAATGTGTTGGTATCGTGATTTTTTAGTTTAGACCGATGTTGCATTTGCAGGCGCTAAGTTAGATACTCTGGTATGCGATTTTTCGCATTTTACGTATTTGTATTTAGGTGGTCTTTTTGATTTCTTTCAGGTGTTTACGCCTTGTCTTCTCCGTAATTGTGCTTACGCTTTCTTACTCAGTGGAAATAGCAGCACAAGCGCTTCAACAGAACGTTTCTCAACCGCAATCGGCAAACAACACGGCTCCTCGTGAGGTGACGTATTGTGTCGATCCCGATTGGGCACCTTACGAAGCCATACGAAATAATAACCATGTTGGTATTTCTGCTGATTATATTAATACTATTTCGGAGCTCTCTGGCTTAACCTTCAAGCTTGTGCCAACTGAATCATGGGAACAAAGTTTGGCATTCGTACAGGAAGGTACCTGCCAAGTCATCTCCATGCTGAACGTTTCTGACTTTAGAAAACAGTTTCTTTATTTTTCCGCGCCTTATTTTGAAGCACCCAATATTTTAGTTGCCCGTTCAGGCACACCTATTTTACAAGGTTACGCAGGCATTGGTCACAGGACTGTTGGGGTAGTGAAGGGCTACAGGCAGGTAGAGTACATTTCCAGGCATTATCCTGAGTTAAGGCTTAAATTAGTACAAACCGAAAGTGAAGGGCTTGCTGAATTAGCAAGAGGAGACATCGACGTTATGGTGGGCTCGTTATTAAGCGTAAACACGCATATCAATAATCAAAAGATAGATAATGTGAGCATTGTGGGTTACGCGGAGCCGTTCGATTCACTTGCGTTTGGTGTGAATAAATCTTCTCGCGACATTATTCCTATCTTAAACACTGCAATTGCCACTATTCCAGAGAATCGGAAGGTTGATATTTATAAGCAGTGGAATAACGTTCAGGTTCGTTATGAACGGGATTATTTTAAACTGGTGGTAACCACGTGCTTTGTATTGTTGGCCATTGTTTGCTTAGTGTGGCGCAACAGAACAGTGTCACAATTTAAACGTTTAACAAAGCAGAAGAATGATGAAATAGAATCGTTGCAAACGACCTTGTTAGACAGAAACCGTACCCTAGAATTTTTGTCAGCCCACGATACTTTGACTGGGTTATATAACCGCAATCACATGATTCAAAAAGCAGAAGAAGAAATTTCTCGCTTCCACCGCTTTCATACTACCGCATCGTTAATTGTTGTGGAGATTGAGGTTAAGCGCGATTGTCGGGGTGAATTAAACGAGTTCGATAGAGAAAATATTTTAAAGCAGGTTGCGTCCCAATGTCTTGCGACCGTAAGAGAAGTAGATATTGTGTCACGCTTCACAGGCGAACAGTTCATCATTTTGTGCCCACAAACCACCTTAGACGCAGGACGGGTTCTCGCTGATCGACTTGTAGAATGTATTGACGAAGACGTACTTACCAAAAATACTAAAATGCAAGTCAGTGCGGGCTTAGCTGAACTAAAAGAGAGTGAAAACTTCACCGATTGGTTTGAGCGCACAACGAAGGCGCTGTATCACGCTAAAAGATTGGGTATAGCGAAGGTATCAATAGCAGACTAGCGTGGGATAAAGTGACGCCTAGCCTGCTGCAGTAAACATTTTTAAACACTGCGTGGCGGTTTAGATTAGCGATGCAAACGCTAGCGCTTTAAATAATAGGTTCGTAATGCCATTGGTGCGAGTCGTAATGAATATGGGCGCGCTCATACTCACGCTCTGAGCGCCAATTACGATTGTTCAGTTTAGCTGTTACACCAGGGTACAGTTTCTTATTGGCAATAAGCTTAATATCTTGTTGGTACTGAACTTTTGCATCGCTAATTTCTAGCACTTTCGACTCAATCCAATCAAGCAACGCGTTTTCGTTGTCGAACATTTCAAGCGCCTCAGCCACTTTTGTTTTAAGCTCCTTGGGCACTTTTTTACTTTTCAAAATATCAATTTTTTCTTTGTGCTTGCTATTGTTTTCACGTAGTTGGCGCACAAGTTCGTCTAACGCATCTTTACGTTCAAGTAGTTGAGCAAAGCCAGGGCTAAAATCGACTTTAAGCATGCTACCAGATACTGCACCAAGGGTGCCGGCCTCTATTCTATCTTGACTTACAATATCGCAAGCAAACAAGTTACCCATTGGTTTGTCTATTTGGCCCACAATAACGGCGCCACCACAGTGAAGCTTACTATAAGCTAATTGACGGCCAACGGTAATGTTGCCTGAACAGTGAATTTCGATACCTTGACCATGCTGAACATGAATACTGCCTTTCGCTATGAGGTGGCAGTTGAATTCACCTGCGCTGTCATTTAATTTCCCCATCGCACCTTCGGTGATAATAATATCGCCACCAGACTCAATGTGAGCAGACTCGACGAAACCATTTATGGTAACGTCACCTTCTGCTTTTATTTGCATTTTTTCTGTTACGTCGCCATTAACCAGCACTGCACCTTCATAATTTACGTGACCCGTACCCACATTAACCCCGTTACAAATATAGGTATCGTCGATATTCATGGTTTGGTCTTGGTATTTCGGCATACCCGCAATGGATGACATTAATAAATTTTGATCGTTATCAGCCTGAACGGTACCGGTACCTTTGCGAAATTCTACCCACTCACCAGGAATGGGGGGTAGCTTGCTACCGCGCACATCAAAACCACTTCTGCCTAGGGTAGGCTCTGTTCTGCGAAGCACAGGGGTGTCTACTTTTACGCAGATAACCTCACCTAGATTGCGCATATCTACCCGCTCACCTTCGTTGGTTTGCGGTTTTAATATACGTTCAAGCGCATTGGGTACTAACGGAATAAATCGCGATGAACGGCCATTTCTAGCAGGTAGGCCTTTTGCTACTGTACGCTCGATGATGGTGCCTGGAGGTGACTTTCGTGCTTCCATTAACATGGCTTCGATAACGCGTGTGCCAAGGCCTCGATGAATGTTGTTTTTTAAGGCTAAAGACTTAATGGTATTTATCGTGGGAGATTTTCCACCGTAGGGTGACGTGATCACAAGGTTGGCTGTCATTGCGTCTTCAGGAATACGAAACTCTATTTCGGCGTTCCGTCTCTCACCAACTCGCTCTTGGACTACGGTGTTATCACCGGTTTTGAAGTAATGATTAGCAGTATCGCAAGCCGATTTTAAAGCCGCATCGGAAACATATAACCGTTTAGTTTCACCGGTTGCTAACTCCGTTTTTACTTGGCGTATGTCTATTTCTTTAGAGAACTCTGAAGGGTTTAGTGTCAGATTTATATAGGTTCTTGTTTTATCAAAACTTATTGTTACGCCGTTCATTACTACATTCATCCTTTGAGCAGTCTTGCTTACTTTTCTATAGTCAATATCGACCTTAACGCTGCAGACTTAAGCGTGTTTCTGCATTATTGCAGAGAACAATAACGCATTAGACATAAGTTTAATGTAATGCGTTTCATTGCGCCGCGTCAAAGGTTTTCGGCATATTGAAATAATGCTCTTAAAATAGCTTGTTTTTCGGGGTTATCAACATGTTCATGAGCAAGGCGTTCTAACGTACTCATATAGTGTTCAAGCGTAATAGATGCTGACGAAGTGGGATCAGTTAAACGCGCTTGTCTATGTCGTTGCCACTTCAAGGTTTCATCATAAGTAAGTGTAGACGGGAAATTACGTGCTCTATATCTAAACAATAAAGCCCTAAGGCCGACATGTTGAGTCTCTTCAGCTAATGCGCCAAGTTGTTCTGGGCTTGATGCTAGCACTTTGTCGCACCAATGGCGGTCTTCAGTACTTAAAAAGCCACCGCTATAAAGCGCGTGATCAATATCTTGCTCTTTGTCGTCTGTGTCGTTTTCATACACGTTTGACAGCTTCATGCCTAAGTCACGTTCTTGTGCCAGAATGCGATAATTTTCAAGGCAGGTATCTCTGTCTAACCCTAATCTATGCGCATTGTCCTCAGTCATCGCTTTTGCGGTAGTCACAAAAGGGGAACGGTTAATATGAATGAGCTTCAACCCTGGGCGCAAACTATTGGCATCACTGCCAGGCTCGTAACGCGCGTAAAGTTTGGCTTTTATTTCTTCGGGAGAATCGTTAAGTAGGCTATCGATAGGCTTTGATAAATCTACAGCAATAATCGCGTTACTGTTGGTCGGGTGTTTTGCAATAGGCATTATCCAGGTACAACACCCTTGGCTAGCAGGCAACTTAGCTGAAATATGCAACAGTACGGAAGGCTTAGTTAAATCAAACTGGTTAGCCACATTGTGCTTACTACGAAGGGAATAAGCATATTCAAATAACCTAGGCTGCTTTTCTTTGATTAGCTTTGCCAAGGCAATAGTGGCATGAACGTCACTTAATGCATCGTGCGCGTTTTCGTGGCTTATGTCGTTTTCTTTAGTTAAGTGCTCTAATTTGAAGCTAGGCGTACCATCTTCGCGAGTGGGCCAGTTTATGCCATCAGGGCGAAGTGCGTAGCATGCTCGAGCCAAGTCTATAATATCCCAACGGCTATTGCCGTTTCGCCATTCTCTAGAGTAAGGGTCATAGAAATTTCGGTAAAACAAGAATCTAGCAACTTCATCATCGAAGCGTATGCTATTAAAACCCAAACTGCAGGTGTTGGGCGTCGACATTTCCTGATAAATACGCTTGGCAAAATCAGCTTCGTTCGAGCCATCTCGCAAGGTTTGCTGAGGCGTAATACCGGTAACCAAACAGGCTTCAGGGTGGGGCAAGTAATCGTTCGCAATGGCGCTCATAATATTAATGGGCTTACCAATAATATTAAAGTCCAGATCGGTTCTAATGGCAGCAAACTGACAAGGTAAATCTTTTTGTCCACTGGTACCGAACGTTTCGAAATCGTACCAAAGAAAGCTAGGTTCGTGCATGTTCTAGGTTACATTTTTGAATAAGTGTCATCATGCTGGCAGTGTACACTGCGTGGGTTTGAATACCAAACCTAGCTATTTAAAATGAAATTGATTCATAACTTGCCAATCTGCAAATCTGAAACTAGTTTTTAATGTATATCAGATAATTGGAATATAGTTCACCTTGGCAGCGGTTATAAAACAGAAACTGGGAGCAAAGTATTCCCAAAAAATGCTGGGTTTCGCTGTTGTTGGGGCAATCCTAGTCACTGTATTAGTGGCTTTTCTATTCGAAAGCAATCTTTCGCAAAGCGTTTTAGATGATGTGTCGTCCCAGTTAAATCATCAAACGAGTGAGATAGAGGGCTTTACACAACGCCAAGCGGTTCAATATGCTGATAATTTAAAATTTTTACACGCTACGCCGTCTGTATCTGGCATTCCCCGTGCTACTGAAAACGCTGGGGTAGATCCTAAAGAAAATACCAGTTTTACCCTTTGGAAAAAGCGCTTAGAGACAATTTTCATCGCCTTTATAGAAAATAATGAAGAAGTTGATCAACTACGAATTATCAGTATAGGTGATGGCAAGGAGGTTCTGCGTGTTGAACGATCGGGCGGCAAAATATCTGCGTTAGCCGATAGAGAACTTCAAGTAAAAAGTACCAGAGACTACTACAAGGAAAGTGCTCAATTATCTCGCAATGAACTGTATATGTCTGGTATCAGTCTTAACCGCGAATACGGCAAAGTGGAGTACCCTTACAAACCTGTATTACGTTTATCATTGCCTATTTTTAGCGAAACCGGCCGAAGGTATGGCTTTATCATCATGAACATAAATACCTCTATTGCGTTAGCCGGCATGACTGAATTCGTATCTTCCCCCAGCAGCTGTATCTCACCGATGATGAAGGCTTCTTCATTTTACACCCTCAAAAACGTTTTAATTTCAGCAAAGACCTTGCGCCAGAAGCCACTTGGGAAACGCAATTTTCTTCTCCTGTTTTTGAAGGTGTTAGGCACGTAAGTAGGCGGGTTGATGGTGTCGTCAGTGACGTGTTCATTGCGAGTCGAAAAGTGGTGGTAAGTAGTTCCCCAGGGCAACAATTCGTTTACGTGCATCTTGCCCTACCGGCTGACACTATTACCGGTTTAATGAACGAAAGGCGATTGGCTGTTTATGGTTTTCTTTTGGCAATGTCTATGGTGTTCGCAGCAGTATTACTGTTCTTTCATCGAAGTGCCAAAAAGAGCTTTGAATTGGCGGAAGCTCGCGGAGAGTCGGCAGCCATTGTCGCTGGGTCTAGTGACGCCATTGTCGCTGGGTCTAGTGACGCCATTGTCAGTATGGATATTGATGGCATAGTGAAAAGCTGGAATATGGCCGCAGAGCGGTTGTTTAGGTTACCAAGCTCAACCATCTTAGGTCATCACTACAGTGCCTTTGCGTCGATACGCCCCATTGCTTGGGATAAATACCTAAATGCTGAGGTAGCGCGAATCGGCTATTTTCAGGATGAAATTTTATTTAAACAAACATCAGGTATTGAGAGTTGCCTAGCGGTTACGGTGTCTCCCATTTGGGGGGATCAAGGGCAGTATTCAGGCGTGGCAGTGGTTTTACGCGACATTACAAAAGAACGTAATACCCAACGCGCTATCGAGAAAAATAATCTAGAGCTTGAAGAGAAAGTGCAAAGCCGCACTAAGCAACTGGCAGAAGCGCGTGATGAAGCCCAAGAAGCTAGTCAGGTAAAAAGTGCGTTTATCTCTAGCATAAGCCATGAAATGCGAACACCTTTAAACGGCATAATCGGCTCACTTAATTTGCTAAAACGTCAGCCTCTTTCTGCTAAAGCGGAACAACTGGCGTCTATGATGGATGTGAGTTGTAACAACTTAAGTGTTTTAATTAATGACATATTAGATATGTCGAAAATTGAGGCCGGGAAATTAGACTTGAACGTGCAAGCGTTTAATCCTGTGCAATTAATAGAAACATTATCTTCATCATTGGCGGTACGAGCTCACAACAAAGACTTGGAATTTCTTGTAGATACCACAGAGTTAAAAGCTGAAGCATTGGTGTCAGATCCCCATCGGGTATCTCAAATTATCAGTAACCTAGTAAATAATGCCATCAAATTCACCGAACGAGGTCATGTGGCACTCGCTGCGTCGCTTACACGCAATGACAAGGATAACGCCCAGCTGAATGTGACGATAACCGACACTGGGATCGGCATCGCAAAAGAGCACCAGTCGAAGCTATTCACTGCCTTTACACAAGCAGATGCCTCTGTTGCTACCCGATTTGGGGGCACAGGGTTGGGTTTATCTATCTGCAAGCAACTTAGTGTACTGTTGGGCGGCGATATCAACTTTTCTTCCACGCAAGGCCAGGGAAGTTCCTTTTCGTTTTGGATTTCAGTGGATGATGTTACGTCGGCAGATAGTCAGCAAAACTTGGCGTTATCTAATAAAATGGACGGGTTGCGTTTAGCTGTGTTTGCCCAGTATTCGCCGCTTGCAGAAAATATTAAAACCCTAATGACTAGTGAAGGAGCTAGCGTTGTAGAAACCTACACCGGCATCGTCTCATTCGAGGAGGTTTCCTAGGATACCATTGATGTAATTGTTACTGATTACAACAATCCTATCTTGTCGGTCGTAGACGAAAATTGGGACAACTTGCTAAAAAAAATATCTATTCCTCATATCTGCATGTTGCAAAGTATTGGAAAACAAACCACGTATTATGCCAACTTTACGCCGGCTATTTTAACAAAGCCCTTATTGAAATCTGAGCTCTTAAAGGTCGTTGATAGTACTTCTTCTGAGTTTGTAGATAGTCCACCTGCACAGCAAGTCGAATCCAGTGCAACTGATATGGAAAAAGAGAGCATAGCGGGGGCTCATGTATTAATAGTGGATGACAACGCAATTAACATAGAGGTCGCCAGAGGAGTTCTCGATAATTTGCCTGTGTCGGTGAAAATTGCTAACAACGGTGAACAGGCGCTAGATATTGTAAGGGAATGCGAAAAAGAAGGGCATTATCTTCACTGTATTTTGATGGATTGCCAAATGCCTGTAATGGACGGGTATGCTTGTACTAGCGCTATCCGAGATGGCCGCGCAGGGCAAGTGCATCAGCAAGTGCCCATCATTGCTATGACAGCAAATGCAATGTTAGGGGAAAAGGAAAAGTGCATTGCAGCCGGCATGAGCGACTACGTTACCAAGCCTATAGTGGCAAGCATGGTAGAGCCTAAAATTATTAATTGGATCCAGTCTGCCTACAGCCCCCAATTTCTAGGTAAATCGGTCATGGACGAAACTCGCGTAGTACACAATGAAATGGCAGATGAAAGACCGTCTTTGGCATCGACATCTGGCTTTGTTGAGCCTTCATCACCTTTATCTCCCTCATCACATGCATTGCCCACAACACCTGTAGCATCTATCTCATTTACCACACCTTCTTCGTCAGAGGGAAGCGATACGCCTATTTGGGAAAAATCACGGGCCTTGATGCGGTTAGCGAATAACCAAGTTCTATTCGATAAGATATGTGAAATGTTTATTGAAAGTGTGCCTAGAAAATGTGATGAAATTAAAGCTGCTGTAAACGACAAAGATGCCTCTAAAGTCAAACTAGTGTCTCATACCATTAAAGGTATGGCGGGGGATATTGGCGCAGTGCGTGTGCAAAGTCGTTTTAGTGATATTGAGCGACTGGCCAAGCATGAACAATTGCTAGAAATAGACAATGCATTGCCAGAAGCCATTAATGAGATAGCCGTATTTTTAAAGGAGTTAAAACCAGCCTAGGCTAGTATGCTATGTGACATTTATGGTAAGTGCGCAATTTGGTTTAAAAAGCCGCTTAAAATAATGTTTTAGTGAGTAAATTCGAATAGAAAAAGTAGCTGTCATAAGCATAGTCTACTAGGCTTAAAGCGTAACAGAAATAATTTGATTACAAAAAGATAACATTGCGTTACATCATTACTATAACAAGCAGTGCCGTCTCGTCTTCAGGCTGTATAAAAATATAAAAGACGCCGCGGCCGGGAGAGAAATATGGAATCGTTGCTAGTCAGTGATTATATGAATACTCACCCCGTGAAATTAAATGGGGATATGACGGTGGCCGAAGCCGTAGAGGCTTTATTGGCTTGTGGGCAAAGTGGAGGCCCAGTAATTGACATTAAAGGTAAAGTAATTGGTTTTTTGTCTGAGCAAGATTGTATTGCTCAAATGATAGCGTCGAGTTACTACCGAGAACAGATTTGCCGAGTGGCAGAAATAATGAAAGCGCCGGTTGTGGTTATTAAACCATATCTGTCGGTAATAGAACTTGCACAATTACTGATTAAAAATAAGCCTCGCGTTTACCCTGTGGTTGATGACGATGGGGTATTGGTTGGAAGTATTAACCGAACGGCAGTGCTTCGAGCAATAGACGTACAACTTCGATCGGGCTATCAGCGCGCTAGCTAGCATTGGTCGTTTTGTAAAAGCATTCCAAAAGTATAAAGGGTAAGCCATTCAGCTTACCCTTTTTTTGAGTAACATATTGTTCTCATATCGTTTATCTCAAGCAGCTCATCGGCGCCTGATTATGGAATATGGCTATAAAAACGGCTATGAAAAATGATTGAGAGCAGTTAATTACCTAGAGTGAGTTGCTTATGTGTGTGCTTACGTGAGTGCGAATAGCATCAGCTAAGTCGTCCCCAGCTACAAACTTAAAGTTTTGCCGTTGGCTAGGCATCACATTTCTTCCATCTTGTACCACCAATAGCCCACCATTAAAGGGGCCGCCTAGATTGACGTTGGAGGTTTCAAGACCATCGGTTTCCGACACCCCATCAATGCCTTTATCATAATTTGCACCAATGCTAATCATACCCACCAAACTATAAGGTGCCTTGCTTTCATAAACAGCGTACTGATTATTGCCTTGGCTAGAAGCAACTAAATAGCGTACACCGTCTACATCGAATAACGATAAACCTTCGATGTCAGCGGTAACCGGGGATTTTATAGGAACAATAAGCATGGGTGTCTTGTTAAACGTTTTGCTAAGGGTTGATGAAGGCATTGTTTCGGCTTCAGAAACATCCAACGCCCATATGCCTGCACCTTCTTCTCCCAAGTAGGCAATTTGTGTATCGGTGTCTACAACGCAACCTTCCGGCTGAGACGGCAATTCAAAGTCGTGAATTAGGGTGGCAGAAACGCGTGAAGCATCTTCTAAGGTATTCAACTGATAGTGCAAGTACCGGCCATCAGTACTATTTACTAATACTTGGGTGTGATTATTGTTTGAAAATGCACACAGTCCATAAATATCGGTTAGCGGGGTAGGGATGTTAGTGTTGAAGGTTAGCTCGCCAGTTTTCTTATCGATGAAAAAGACTGACATGCTGTTACTGCTTCGGTTACTTGCCACTGCGATATCGTATTGTGGTGCCCAGTTGTATGCCACGCCCACGTTGTTTACTCGTCCTACCTTGTGTGAGGCAACTAACTCACCTTGTAAGTTGTAGGTATTTAGGCTGCCTTTTTTGTTAGTGCCAATCACCAAACTTTTAGATGGGTTGTTTTTGTTTACCCAAATAGCAGGATCATCGGCTGCATCACCATAATTTTCCACCACATCGGTTTCATAAACAGGCTGCAGTTCTATAGCAGAAAACATGGGTGTCTTGTTAGTGGGGACGTCATCGTTTGTGATGGGTGTCTTTATAGTGAGGTTTTCTTTTTTTACTATGGGTGTCTTGTTAAGCGTATCGCTAAGTGTGGGTGTCTTGTTAAGAGATGCTTGGCTTGTTTTGCAAGCGTACAGCGCTTTTATGGCGTTAGTGATGTCGGTGGTGAAGGTGCTGCCTGAGTTGTCATCGTAGATGTTGGCGAAAACCGTATCGCTTTTTACCGACAGCGCGATATCTTCTGGGGCTATGTCTTTATCAAAACCAAAGAAGGTTGTGGCGCAGGTATTGTGCAGCCAAAGGCCGTTGTGTTCTGGGCTTACCCACGCGGCAAGCGAGCTTTGTGTACTAGGGCTGTTTGTAACTGTGCTGTCTGTAACTGAGCTGGAGGAAAACAAGTTACGTGCCTCCAATCCATTAAGCGTAGCAACACCTTCAACCGGGGTGTCAGGCTGGTTGAAGGTAAGCGTGCGCTCGACCTCTGCTTCTTCATCTGCAGGCATGGCCCATACACCCGCGTACTCGTCGGCTAAATAGAGGGTAAGTTCCGCGTGACGTGCCGCTGAACGATTAAACTTTGAGTCAGAAACGTAAATGTCAGAAGCGTTGTAGTTAACCCCAAGCGCACAACTTTTTATGCCTGGACCAATAGCCAGAGTTCGTAAATTATGAACGGTAAGTGTGCTATCGCTTTTATCGGGTATCGCTAAGTACTGGGTGAGCATGCCTAAGGCATCGATATTAACGAACTGTAATTTGCCGTCGATATTAGCACTACACAAAGCTTCCGAGTCTTTCACTTCAGTTGCTGATGTTTGGATAATGCGAATGGTGTGGTTTGGCGTATTTTCAGTACTTATTTTATAGCTACGTACTTGTTGGCTGTTAATATCAAATACTAAGGTTTGAATATAGCTGCTGTTAGTATGCTCTAATTCATCAGAAACTAAGTAATTTCCTGCATTAACAAAGTGGCCTTTTTGCGACGCGAGCATATTTTTGTTATCAGAAACGGTCAAACCATTGGTTTCACTAATAGTTACGCTTATCGTCTTACCGTTTAATTTGTATGTTGTTTCAAAGTCAGTAGAAACATTAGAACCAGTTTTTGTTAGCGTTAGGTCGGCTACGCTTGATGCAACTGCATTCGCACTTGTCATAACGGCCAAGCAAAAAGCGAATTGAGTTGTTTTTATGGCAAATGTTGTAAGGCTGTTCTTTACTTTATTCATTGCCAGTTCCTTTTGTTCCAGCGCTAAGCTTTTGCACTTTATGGCGATAAATCACGGCCCCTTTGTGGTTAATAAAGGTAAATCCAAGTTCGTTATTAGTCATACTTACCGCCACAAAGCCTCCCGTCGATTCAGCAAAACGGGTAAAGTCGTAATGTCCTACTGGGCGCACTTCTGAGCCCCCACCAGATACAATATGTACCAGCGAGTCATTGGGTAACTGGTTATGTTGCAAGTCATGTTCGTGGCCAGCAATGTAGGCGTCTACGCCGTGCTGATGCAGTATAGGCTCTAGTACATTTTTAATAGCGCTGGTAGTGCCATAACGTTTTCCACTTGAATACAGAGGGTGATGGCCAATCACAACGTTCCATTTAGCATTGCTGTTTGAAAGCATGGTGTTTATCCACGCTAATTGCTTTTTTGAGCCTTGAGAATAGGCTTCTTGGTATTTCGCTTCAGTGGCGTAATCTGGGTTTAGCGGGTTAGTGTCGATAAATAGAATAAGCGCAGTGGTATTATCTTCTAATTTTACCGTTTTACTATAATACTGCGCGGGCATATCCCAGCGTCGACTCACTTTACTGTAGTCAATTTGGGCTTGCCAATTGCCGCGATAATCATGGTTGCCCAGCACGGGGTGCCAATCAACAAATAAATGGGGCTGATGGTAAATGTCTTCAAATGAAGTACGCCAGTATGGGTCTTCAACCGACGCCACCCCGTTATCATAAAAATTATCGCCGGTAGTGGCGATGAATTCAGCATCAAGCTGGTAGCTGGCAATGTCCATCCATTTAGCGACATCCCGTTGATAAAAATGGCCATTGCGGCCCCAGTCGCCCACCACTAAAAAGTGAAAAGCATTATCTTGACCTTCAAGATTATTAATGTGGTGTTGTTGGTAGTAATTGTGTGATGTGATTTGCCCTTGGCACGTGAGTGAAAATAAGGCAAAAAGAAGCAGTAGTACGCGCATGAATTTATCTCTAATAAGGGCGCGCTTGTAGCGCGCCCATTTTTTAAACGCCTGTGTATGACGTTTAGGGTTTAACGTATCTTTAAACGTAAGATCTTGTTTTACAAATATGGGGCAAATAATGCGCTTAATTAGCGCATTTGCCATGTAAAACCTAGCTCGAACGTACGGCCATATTCTTCAAATTGTGCATTATTCGTGCGCGAATCGAAGTAGTTATAAAATGGCTCGTTATTGATATTGATTGCGTTGAAATACACCTGCATATCATCGTTAATGAAATACTTTGCAGTGAAATCTAGCTGGGCATGTTCATCTTCGTAACGCAGCATGTCGCCATCAATTTCCTCAAAGTTTTCACTCTTATAGGTCATGGCTAAGCGCAAACTAAAGTCGTTGGCTTCGTAACCAAAGGTTAGGTTTCCAATGGTGTCTGACTGGTTAGGCAGTTGAGTTTCAAACTTTTCACCGTCTAAGAATGTGGTGGCGTCTGAATCGGTGAAGGTGGCATTGGTCGACATTATAAAGCCGTTGTTAAATGCTTTAACCCACGACAATTCTAGCCCGTGTAAACTGGCACTTTCACCGTTAATGGCTTGAATGGCTTCATCGTAGTCTTCCCAACCTTCGGTGCCTGCAACATCGGCATACACCACAAAGTTGTCAATATCTTTGTAGAAATAACCGGCTGACAGTACGCCAATATCACCTGGGTAGTACTCTATAGATAAATCAAAGTTTTGTGCTTCGTAAGGTTGAAGCTCTGGGTTGCCCACTTCTGCTTCTCGCTCGGTAACAAAAACGCCGTCATCTTCTTCAGTTTTGCTTTCGATAATTTGAAACGCAGCGACATCTTCAAACTTAGGGCGTGAAATGGTTTGCGTATACGCAGCGCGAAGTTGAAGTTTATCTGAAAACGCGTAGCGTGCGTTGATGCTGGGTAACCAGTGATCGTAATCTCGCTCGGCTTCCCATACCGTGTTAACCACGTCTTCAACATCCGTTTCTTCATTTTCAATAAGTTCAACACGCATGCCTGAGGTACTGAAATCAGTGCGCTCGTAGCGTACACCAGCCACGATATGTAGCTTATCAATATCAACACTACTCATAATGTAAGCAGCAAAGATATCTTCTTCATTGACATAAGTAGCACCATTAGATTCAATCTCTGAATCAAGTTCAGCCAATTCTAGTGCAGCACGATTAGTGTTGAAATAATCACGCATACCAGAACGAGACAAGCCCGGACCAAAATCGCCTAGTGAATATTCTGGTGAGTCATCACCGAAATCAGCAGGATTAATACCGTCAAAATCGCCATCGTAAATGAATATGCTGCTGTCGCGATCTTTTTCGCGGCTACGATATTTTGTGCCTAATTTTAATTCACCCAAATAGCTGCCAAAGTTTACAGGGCGGGCCAAATCGAGTTTGAAACTGGTTTCAGTATCTTTGGTATAGTTATCTTCAAACGAAATTTCATCAAGCTCGTACGTTGATAAATCCAATGCATCCGCATTTTGAGTGATGGCAGGCCGAATAGTGGCCAGATTCGCATCAATACTGTCGTTTTCAGTTACAAAATTATAGTAGAGCGCGTCTGGCTCATCTTCATCAGACTTGGCATAACCAAGTTGCCAATCTGCTTTCCATGTTTGTAACTGATGTTCACCGCCAAGGGCCACGGTGAAGATGCTTTGGGTTTCTTTTCTGTCTTTGCTGCCACGCTCAATTTCCGAATCTTCACCGTCTAGGGTGAAGGTATTACTTAAGCGATATTCTTCGTCTGAAAACTCACTGTACAGAGTGCGAAGATAATACTGGTTGTTAAAGTTTGGACGGTAATCAAGATTTACTGCTCCACCCAAACGTTCGCGAGTAATGGTGTACTGGCGTTGTTCTACCTCATCATCGCCATTACTTTCAACGTTGTCAGAGCCGAAGTCACGGTCAAAGTATGAAAGGGCAGCAGCAATACCCCAATCAGGCGTTATTTTCTTTGTAATGGTGCCAGACACTTTAGGACTGACTTCGTCACGTAAGTCATTTTGGCTACCTTGTACGGTAATGCTCGCCGTATCTTGTTGTTTGTCGAACGCACTAACACTGGTTACTTCAACAGAGCCGCCAATGGCGTCGCCGTCCATATCAGGGGTAACCGACTTCGACACTTCAAGGGTTTGAATTAGCTCTGAAGGGATAACATCTAGTGCCACCGAACGTACACCAGATTCTGGTGAAGGAATGTTTAAGCCGTTAATGGTCACGTTGTTTAAATTTGGATCGATACCGCGAATACCCACAAAACGGCCTTCGCCTTGGTCGCGCTCTATCGACAAGCCTGGTAAACGTTGCAATGATTCTGCGGCATTTTGGTCGGGGAATTGCCCAATGGCATCGGCAGATACCACATTAGATATACGGTTAGATACACGCTGTTGGTTAATCGCGCTAGCTTGGCTACTACGTTGACCTAGTACGAGTAACTCTTCAAGTTCGTCACCTTCACCCAGCTCAATTGTAGGGCGTACCGTGGCATCGTCGCTCACTGTGACTTTCTGCGTGACCGTTTCTTCACCTAAATAAGAAACTTCTAAGGTGTAGGTACCCGCAGGTACACCCGAGAAGCGAAAGCTACCGTCACGTAGAGATTCTGTGGTTAAGTTCAGCTCTACAAGTTTCACTTTAGCGCCTACGTACACTCGCGCTTCTGCGGCGTCGTTGAGCGTGCCGGTAATTGCGCCATTAGCGGCTAAGGCTTGATTAGACAGTGAAAGGCCAAGGGCGGCAATACAGGCAATGCGTAATGTAGAATAGCGGGTTTTAATTTTCATTCTTAATCCGTGAGCAATGTGTGCAAAGTAGTTTGATGATTAATGTGTATGAGCCATGTTCGATGCCGAATACGGTAAAAAGTGGATATGACAATTACATGACGAGAACGCTATCAACACCGGCAGAAATGGCGAATATGATCAGAATGGAAGAAAGATGAGCTAAATTGACCTGCTAGTAACATGCTAATAAGTTTAGGTATTTTGATACTTTTTTTAATTTCAAAGGTGCGTTGCCACTAATTTGTCACATTGATGAGCCAAACTGACCCTCGACAATCAGGATAAAAATGGGATATTTCCTGAGTCTTGTTTTACTGCTTGTTCCCGATTGCTTGGTAATCGCGGGAAAAGTACAGTTTGCTACCCATAAGAGTGCGACATCATGTTTACCTTACGAAATGCCACACAGTTCAGTCATCACAAAGGCTGGCTATTCTTTACTTTTGCTACGGTTGCACTGGCGAGCTCTTTGAGCCTGACCTTTGGCAACGCCAAGCCCCTCGCCATTATATCTGGCCTAGACATCGTGGGTGAGGGCAGTGTAGTACTGCTGACTCTAGGATGGATTGTTGCCGTATTGGCCAGTCGGCCGCCAGGTAAGGTCACTAGCCTGTTAATTGTGGGCTTAGTGTTTTTCCTATTCTCAATGACACTCGACTTACTTGATGAGTTTTTACGCTACCCTGATTCCGCGTTGTGGCTCAGCATGATTGAGTCGATACCCGCCGCTATTGGCATGGTTATCATGACTGCGGCGCTCTACCTATGGCATTTAGAACAGCGTGCAATCAATTTACAGCTTCGGCGCCGAGAATGGGACTACCGAGACCACCAAGAAATAGATCCTATTACCCAGTTGTATCGAGGCGATTACTGGCAATCACGGGTTACCGCATTGCAAGCATCGGGAAATGATGGCTACGTGGCCATTATTGATATTAATGAATTTTCTTATTTTAATCAGCGCTATGGGCAGGCCGAAGGCGACCGCTACTTGCACGAAGTCGCGCAACTGGTGGTGATGAACCTAAGACAGCAAGATTTAGCTTGTCGATATGCCGGCGATAGATTTGCGCTATTGCTGCCTAATGTGAATGAAGCCGAAGCCCAAGATATTGTAAAAGAAGTTAGAGCCAGTATTAGCCATGTAGCGTTTCGCTATAAAGAAGACACGGCCGCCATTTATACCAGTGCGCGCGCAGTGGTTGCGCCACTTACTCAACAAGGATCGCTCACCGATACTTTGCAGCATTTGCTGCATCAGCTTGAAGACAGCAACAGCGCCCAAAGCAATAAAAATGGCAGCAGGAACGCTGCATAGTGATAGCTAGCTCAGTGGTGACTTCAGGGCCAACTCAAAGGCCTGTGCAAACACTTTCGCCAGCACCAGTGACTCAGTCAGACAAAGTGATACCTGCCTATCACCTTGTAAATGCAGTGCTGGACGTGGCCATTCCCCGCGGCGCAAGTAAAGACAGAATACTTCGTGGTACGGGCATTTTTGACGATAGCCTTACGGTAAACACGCGTATTAGTGCCAAACAATGTATAGCCTTATTTTCAAATGTAAGAGGGCAGTGCAAGGGTAATGATGTTAGCTTTTTGATAGGTAAAAGTTTAGGTGGGATATGGCTACGTGAAGATATAGCCAATATTAAACGAAGCCAAAACCTTGAGCAGGCCATTGAAGCACTTACAGCAATACGGTGGGGGAGTATTCCCTTGGTATCGTTTAAGCGCTTTTCGCTGCAAGATAAATATATTTGGGTGTTACAAGACACTATGGGGTGTGAAAAAAGAGGTGCCCATAAGCTTTGGCCATTTATTGCCGAGTTGTATTTATCCATGCTGGTGGCCCTAGTTAAACAATGGACTGGCACCCGTTTACCTTTGAGTTTTACAATAGATTCAGAAAGACCACGCAACGTTCAAGATTTCGAAACTTACCTAGGACTTCGGGTTGCTTTTCATTCGCCCCTGATGTCTATAACCCTCCCCAAATCTTGTATGACTTCCGCTTTCCCGTTTGCCGATGAGAAAGCAGGCAATGTTCAAGGCGATATTCAAGGTGATGTTCAGGGTGATATCCAAGGCGAGGCACAGCGTAGTTTGGCATATCAGCAAACCCCGGCTTCACCTCAAGACACACCAAATTTGAGCTTACTCGATTATATAAGAATTCAGACATTACAAGAGCCTCAAAAAGGCTTAGCGGATTTAGCGAGAAATTTAGGGTGCAGTACCGCAACATTAAAACGAAAGCTAAGCGACCATAACTACACTTACCGCGGGCTAAGCGAAGAAGCACGGCGGCAACAAGCCATCGTATTGCTGGCGCTTAAAAAGCTAAACAACGAACAAAGCGCCTCGCAAATGGCCTTTTCCGACCTGCCTAACTTTCGCCGTACGATAAAACGATTAACCGGTTTGACCCCAAGTGAGCTGCGCGCCCGTTAATTTGCTTTGCATTAGGTGCAAAACCTTTTATCCTTTCACTCGTTTTTACATTATTGTTTAAATGTCTACCAATGTAAGCGCGCTAATCTAAACCCGTTTGTTTATAGTTATTTAGACGTAAAGCGCCTTATAGATACAATAATCGTCGGCCTTACGCCGTGCCCATTCTGATTTAAAGAAGTAGAGTTTTCTGTGCAGCAATCAATTTCAAGTAGCCAACCTAAGCCCAATCCAATGGGTTTAACGCCCATTTTATTATTTGTTGTTTTGGTGGTAGCTACAGGCCTTATTACTAACGATATTACCGCTATGCCTATTTTGGTGGCGTTTTTTATTAGTGCAGGTTATGGGCTATGCCTAAACCCTAAAGGCGAAAAGGTAAGTTTCTCAGAAAAAGTACAAACGTTCTGCAAAGGCGGCGGCGATAAAAACATTATTTTACTGGTGCTGATATTTCTTCTTGCTGGCGCCTTCTACGCGGTCACCATCGATATTGGTGCGCGCGACGCTACGGTAAATATGGCACTACAATTTGTACCTACTGCCATGATATTGCCCGGGCTATTTTTGATTTGTTGCTTTATTTCGTTTGCTATGGGTACCTCTATGGGGACCATTACCGCACTTTCACCCATTGGGGCGGGGCTGGCAAACAGCTTAGGCTTACCGGTTGAGCTTGCCCTTGGCGTGGTAGTAGGCGGCGCTATGTTTGGTGATAATTTGTCATTTGTATCAGACACCACTATTGCGGCCACTCGAACTCAAGGTGTACAGCTTAAAGACAAATTTCGTGCAAACTTGATGGTAGCTTTACCAGCTTGTTTGGCCACCATGGTACTGCTGTTAATCTTTGTTGATGTAGATACCTCAGAGCTTATTGAAACTAAAGATTACGATGTATGGCGCATATTGCCGTATTTATTCATTATTGGTTTTGCACTAACAGGCTTTAACGTTATCACTGTTTTGGCAGTGGGTATTGCAAGTGCTTGCGTGGTTGGCTTGCTGCAAGGCAGCTTTACCGTGCTTACCATGATGCACAGCATTCAAAAAGGCATGGGATGGATGCAAGACTTAGCCATGATAGCCATTACCATTGGCGGGATTGTGGCCTTAATGCATGCGAACGGTGGAATTACTTGGCTGATTAACCGACTGACTAAACGTGTTACTAGCAAAAAGGGCGCAGAGTTTAGTATTGCTGGTTTAGTCAGCTTTTTAGATATAACTACCGCCAACAATACCATTGCGATTGTCACTGCTGGCCCTATCGCGAGCGATTTAAATGAAAAGTATGGAGTAGATCCTCGCCGTACTGCATCATTACTCGATATTTTTTCTTGTAGCTTTCAAGGGCTGGTGCCTTACGGGGCGCAGTTATTAAGTGCTGCTGCAGTAGTCGGTATATCGCCGCTTGCCATTACACCTTACTGCTGGTACCCCATGCTTATCTTCGTGTTTGGCTTGTTGGCTATCTGGTTCAACTTTCCCACCTTTGAACAAAAAAATGACGATGAGTTAACAGAAGCATCGGCTGTGGTGAAGTCGCGATAACTCAAAAATAGCTAGGCAACAAACTAGCGTGATTAACGGTGGAAATTTAGCGCCACTTCTTCTAGGATCGTTCCCCGCTGTTTAGCCGTATAGGTTGGTATAGTTGCGGCTTAGGTTGTTTTTACAACATTGGTTTACAGCACGTTTTGCTATTAAGCACCGCAGCTATAATTCGTAAGTACAGACCGCAAGTACAGATTATACAGATTATACAAATAGTACAGTTCGTATCACCCAGTTCGTATTAAAAAGTAGGATGGTAAATTGTCTTCACCTAACGCGCCTTCGTCACCTGTCGCTTTTCAAATTAAATCGCTTTATGCACAACTCGATGATTGTATGTCGGCGGATAAATTCCCATTAAAACGGCGTGTTCAGCAGTTCACGAAGCAGCTAAATAGCGGTGAAAAGGTAAAGGATGAAAAGGTAAAGGATAGTAACCAAACAGATGCTTCTACAGATAGCCCGCAAAGCAAAATAGCCAATCGATATGAAAAGCTTGTTAACGATATTCAAGCATCAAAAGATAAGCGTGCCTTCAGGCTAAAGAATTTGCCAGAAGTGACGTATCCGCCACTGCCGGTTAGTGATAAAAAAGACGATATTAAAGCGGCTATTGCGGCCAACCAAGTGGTGATTGTTGCAGGTGAAACTGGCTCGGGTAAGACAACCCAGTTGCCGAAAATATGTTTAGAGCTTGGCCGTGGTGTCAGTGGCATGATAGCGCATACCCAGCCACGTCGATTGGCTGCTCGCAGTGTGGCAACTCGTATTGCTGAAGAGCTCAACACGCCGCTTGGTGAAAAGGTAGGCTTTAAGATTCGTTTTAGCGATCAGGTTAGCGAGCGAAGCTACGTAAAACTGATGACAGACGGTATGTTGCTGGCAGAAATGCAAAACGACCGTTTCTTGAATCAATACGACACCATTATTATTGATGAAGCCCACGAACGTAGCTTAAACATCGACTTCTTGCTGGGCTATTTAAGGCAGCTATTAGACAAGCGCCCTGAACTTAAACTCATTATTACCTCGGCTACCATCGACCCCGAACGTTTCTCGAAGCACTTTAATAATGCGCCTATTATTGAAGTGAGCGGACGTACGTATCCGGTTGAAATTCGTTATCACAGCCCTGAAGACAATGAGAACGATACCGATCAAACCGACGCCATTGTGGGGGCGGTTGATGAGCTATTAACCGAGAAACCGGGCGATATTTTAGTGTTCTTAAGTGGGGAGCGTGAAATTCGCGACACCCAAGATGCGCTCATGCGCAGGCAATACCGCAATACTGAAATAGTACCTTTGTATGCTAGGCTTTCCGCCGCAGAACAAAACCGTATTTTCCAATCTCACACCGGTAGGCGCATTGTGTTGTCTACCAACGTGGCAGAAACCTCGTTAACTGTGCCGGGCATTAAGTATGTTATCGACCCAGGTGTGGCGCGTATTTCACGCTACAGCGCTCGCAGTAAAGTACAGCGGTTGCCTATAGAAGCGATATCGCAAGCGTCTGCGAATCAGCGGGCAGGGCGATGTGGACGTGTTTCCGATGGTATCTGTATTCGTTTATACAGTGAAGATGATTACCTTGGCCGCCCTGAATTTACCGACCCAGAAATACTGCGTACGAATTTGGCCTCAGTTATTTTGCAAATGCTTGCGTTGGGGTTAGGAGATATTGCTGATTTTCCATTTGTTCAGCCACCCGATAACCGCAACATCAACGACGGCTTTAGGTTGCTAGAAGAAATTCAGGCCATCGTGAAACAAAAAGGCCGTATGCAGCTTACCAAAATGGGCAGACAGATTGCCCGTTTACCTATCGATCCGCGCTACGCCCGTATGGTGGTTGAAGCGCAGCGTACCAATGCGTTAATGGAAGTCATGGTAATTGCCGCGGGGCTATCTATTCAAGACCCTCGTGAGCGCCCACAAGATAAACGTCAACAGGCGGATGAAAAGCACAGCGAATATACCGATAAAGATTCAGACTTTATTAGTTTGTATAACCTGTGGGACGCGTTTAAAGCGCAGCAAAATGAATTAAGCCAGAACCATCTTCGTAAGTGGTGTAAGAGCCAATTTATTAATTATCTGCGTATGCGCGAATGGCAAGATATTGTTAGCCAACTTAAAAAGTCGGTGGCCGAACTGGGCTTTGGCATTGTGAAAAACGAGCCAGATTATCAAGCTATTCACGAAGCCATTGCCAGTGGGTTACTGTCGCATATTGGCTTTAAAGATAAAGACAGAGAATACTTAGGTTCGCGCAACACCCGCTTTATGATTTTTCCAGGCTCTGGGCTTTCTAAATCGCAACCTAAATGGGTAATGGCGGCTGAACTCGTTGAAACCTCTAAGCTATTCGCCCGAATGGTGGCAAAAATAGACCCCGCGTGGATAGAGTCTTTAGCTGGGCATGTTAGTCAGCATAGTTATTCTGAGCCCCATTGGTCGAAAAAACGCGGTGCAGTTATCGCGTTTGAAAAAGTAACCTTGTTTGGTTTACCTATAGTAATGAAACGAGCCAAAGTGTATAGCCTAATTGACCCGCCGGTATGTCACGAACTCTTTATTCGGGAAGGCTTAGTTGAAGGTAATACGCGGCTGAATTTTGGTTTCTTGAAAGAGAACCAAGCTTTATTAGAACAAGCCGATGAGTTTGAACAAAAGACCCGACGCCGAGATCTTTTGGTTGATGACGACGAATTAGTCCGTTTTTATGCCTCGCGTATTCCGGTAGAAGCGAACAACGAAGCCGCGTTTAAGAAATGGTATAAAAACCAAGAAGCGTTAGTTAAGCAAGCGGGCGGCGAAAAGTCTGGTACCGAAAAGATAAGTGAAGTGCTTACCTTTACCGAGGATGACGTGTATCGCCAGCAGCCAGGCCAAGCCATAGAAAACGCCTTTCCAGATGCGTGGCGACAGGGCAACATCACCATGGGGCTTCGTTATCATTTTGAGCCGAATGCGGATGACGATGGTGTTAGCGTGATTATTCCTTTGCCGGTACTCAACCAAGTGGAAAATATTGGCTTTGATTGGCAAGTGGCAGGGCTACGACATGAACGCATAGTGTCGATGATCAGAACCTTGCCAAAGCGCTTACGCCGCAACTTTGTGCCTGCGCCTAACTTTGCGGATGCCTGCATTGCAGATATTAGCGAGACGGATAAAAATGGCCGCCCCATAAGCCTTGTAGAGGCGGTTACCGCCAAGCTTCGTAAAATGACAGGTATTACCGTAGAAGAAGATGAATGGAATCTGTCGCAGCTAGATAGACACCTGATTATGCACTTTACGGTAGTAAACGATAAAGGCGAAACCATTGCGCGCTCAGACGATTTACACGCTCTTAAACAGCAATGTGCGGGGCAAGTAAAAGAAACCTTTGAAAAGGCGGCTACGCCTGAGCTTGAGCGTAGTGGTATTGAAAGTTGGGATTTCGACACACTGCCTACTACTTTTGCGCAAAAAATGGGTGGCTTTGAAGTACAAGCTTTCCCCGCTTTAGTAGAAAAGGGCGACAAGGTAGATATCGCGCTTATAGGCGAGCCAGAAAAAGCGCAATCAATGCACCGAAAAGGTGTGAACGTGTTGATTAAAAACGCCATGCCGTCCCCGCTAAATTACTTGCAAAGTAAGTTACCCAATAAAGCGAAGTTGGGTCTTTACTTTAATCCGTTTGGGCAAATTAAAGCGCTTATTGATGATTGTATTTTTGCCGGTATAGATGCGCTGGTGGGCGAATATTGTGAAAAGCACAACACAGATATTCGTAGCAAAGCGGATTTCGATGCCTGCGTAGATATAGTGCGCGCTGAAATAAACGACAAAGTATTAGAAATAGCCAAGCAGGTAGAGCAGGGCTTAACCCTCGCACATCAATGCCAAAAGCAAATGAAAGGCAATGTGCCCCTTAACATGATAAACGCATTGGGCGATTGCAAAGGGCATCTTTCTAGTTTGGTATTCCCAGGGTTTGTATCGGATATAGGTGAAGCACGACTTAACGATTGGAACCGATATATAAAAGGCTTGTCTCGTCGTTTAGAAAAACTACCGATTGATCCGAATAAAGACAGAATGCATCAACTCACCGTTGAAAAAGCCCTAAGTGAATGGGAAAAAGCGTGTGGTAAATACCCTAAAGGCAAAGTACCAGAGGCATTATTAGATACACGGTGGATGATTGAAGAATTAAGGGTGTCTTTATTTGCCCAAGCATTAGGTACGGCTTACCCCATATCGGCAAAGCGTATCTCACTGTTTTTAGCCGACTTCTAGCTGGGAAATTAAGCGGCTTGTTTAATTTCCCAAATGACAGAATCTAATTTTCTAAATATAAATGGACAATTATTGGTCAGGCTGATTGACAAGCAGCCAAGCTCGCCCTATAACAGGTAGAGCAACATGTGGTTTGAATACGTAGTGGAGATGTAGAAATGTTGGGATACGACGATAAGCGAAATTTTTTCAGGATGATGGTTAATTCGCCTTGTCAGTTACAGGTTACTGATGATGAATCGAGCCGCACTATGCAAGCAATGTGTAAAGATATAAGTGCAACAGGCATGTCTTTAGAAGTTGATGAACCTTCGATAGAAATTGGTACGCAAGTTAGCGTTGCCATAGATTCTCCAAGCTCTCAAGTGCCTTCACTAGCAGCCATTGCTACTGTGGTTCGCTGTGAGCCAGACACGGAATCTAGCTGTTTGATTGGGGTTGAAATCACAGAAATGAAATAGGCTGATAGTGTTTTCGCAAGCCTAAGTATATTCATTACAATGACTCACGAAGTCTCTCGTGAGTCTCTCGTGAGTCAGATTAGCCTTTTTTCTCACCGCTACCCATAGCTAATTACATTTAGTCATCGATAAATTATTGGCAATCATTTAGCCGACTTCCCCGGCGGTATGTTTCACGGGCTTTAATGACCGCCGATTTATCTCGTTGGCTTATCTCACTAGCTTATTTCTTCACATTATGACTGCGCGTATATGACTTGTTTTAAACCTGCTAAGCAACGCCCTTCATAATTTTGAAATCGAATAAGTCGATGGCGCCCTTCGTAAAAATCAATTGTCTTTAATGCGTCTAATCGATAATAATTCTCATTAACGATTCGAGACAAACTTATTAGGTCAATCATTATGAAAAAGACAATCACTTTTGCGTGTATGCACTTCACCGTCGCTTTTACAGTGGCATATTTATTAACAGGTAGTGCAGTAGTGGGTGGGGCAGTAGCCTTAGTTGAGCCAGCTGTGAATACGGTGGTATTTTATTTTCACGAGCGAGTCTGGAAGAAGTTTGAGAACCAGCCTAATGACCAAGCTAGCGATCAGCAACTACGTAGTGGTCCTGAGCAGGCTTTTGCTTCAAATGAGATGACATTGGCATCATAAGCGTTTGCTAAGTTTGCCTCTTATTTGAATTTTCGAAGAACGTGGCGCTAAAGGTGAGTTAAGTTCAATAACACTTAATAGAACCTTAGTGCCACGTTTTTTTTATGCTTAATGAATTAAACAGTAACCCTGTATTAATTCGATTTATTCGTCTGTGACGTGTATTTCGTTGGATGTAAAAGTACGCCAGAAATTACAGATCAGTGACTTCACAAACTAAACCTTTCAAGTAATACCCTTCAGGATAACTGCCTATCACAGGATGATCGGTGGCTTGGTTAAGTCGCGCAATAATTTTGATGGTTCTTCCTGCATCCAATGCAGCATCAGCCACAATTTTTTGAAACAAATCGGCTGGCATTAAGCCAGAGCAGCTAAAAGTAAGCAGTAATCCACCATTTCTCACCGCATGAATACCGTACAGGTTTATATCTTTATAGCCGCGGGCAGCACGGGTGAGTGATGCTTTGTTGTCGATAAATTTGGGCGGATCAAGGATAACCATATCAAATTGTTCTTTACGTTCGTGGTATTCACGCAACTGCTTAAAAACATCTTTTTTGACGTAATGACTTTTGCTTTCATCTAAACCATTTAACGCCACATGCTGCTTAGCAAGGTCAAGTGCAGGTTGAGAAACATCCACATTAGTAACCGATTTTGCACCGCCTTGTAGTGCGTAACAAGAAAAGGTGCCGGTATAGCTAAAGCAATTAAGCACGTCAGCGTCTTTGGCATAATGTGCAGCGGCAGCACGACTATCTCGTTGATCAAGATAAAAGCCTGTTTTGTGGCCGTTCTCTATATCAACAATGATAGAAAGCCCATTTTCTTTCACGGTAACTTGCATAGGTGGCTCGCCGCTCACCACACCTGTAACTGGCTCTAAACCTTCCTTTTTACGTACATCAACATCGCTTCGCTCGTAAACGTGGGTACCGGGCTTTAACTTGTTTATTGCCCACACAATTTTATCTCGGTGCTTCTCGGCCCCAGCGCTTAATAGTTGCAATACGGCTACGTTGTCGTACAAATCTATGGTAACACCTGGAAGGCCATCACTCTCAGATGCAATCCAGCGAAATGCATTGGTGACTTCTGGGTCAAATAAACGCATTCTCAAATTAAGCGCAATTTCCATACGGCGTAAAAAGAACGCGTTATCGATGCTTTCTTCTTTACTAAATGTCCACATGCGCACGCGAATTTGCGAAGTAGGTGAATAGGCGCCGCGACCTAACCAATCACCTTCTGAATCGAACACATCAACAGTGTCACCACTGCGCCCTCTACCTTTTAGTTCTGCCACGGCGCTTTCAAACACCCAAGGGTGGCGACGACGAAGGGATTTATCTCTATTAGGGTGCAAAATAACTTGTGATGACATGAAACGTACTCTATTTCTTGAATTAGCTAGGAAGTGGGTATTGCATTGAAAGCCTTTAGCCTTATAAGAAGCCTTTAGCCAAATAAAAAGCCTTTAGCAAGTGAACGGCTCTTGCAACCACACGTAAGCGGCGGGGCGAAGTATAGCGATAAAGCGTTGCCTATGCGAATGATTACCCCGTTTACTGACCAGACGTTAGCTATTTTACTAAGTTTGATAGAAAGTTGTTTAGGCCGCGCAGGCGAGTGGAAACACATAAAGTTATAGCAAACTATTGGTGATCATGAGTTTTGTTTTAATCGCATTACGTTACATTATTTGAAGTCTAATTTTGCACAATAAGATAAGTGTTAGTGATATGAGGCTAAAATTCCAAACTCAATTATGCACTTAAAATTATCATCCACGTAGTCATAGGTTAACGTATTTATTCATGCTATCACTAACGTGCAAAAACACACTGCACCCCCAGTGAAATTCCAAAAAAGAGGATACTAATGCAATTTGTAAACTTCGAAGAAGGCTGTGCACCTGAAGGCCTAACAATAGCAGAGGTTGATGCACCCGTACTCACCGACGACAAAGTGCTAGTGCAAGTACACGCCTTTGGTGTGAACCGTGCCGATACACTGCAACGACAAGGGCACTATCCACCGCCCCCTGGTGAAAGTGAAATTTTAGGGCTTGAGGTTGCCGGTGAGATCATAGAGGTTGGCGCTACAGTTAGTGAGTGGAAAGTGGGGGACAAGGTCTTTGGATTGGTCGCGGGCGGTGGTTATGCACAACAAGTTGCCGTTAACCCGCAGCACTTAATGCGCGTTCCCGAAAACATGCCGTATAGCTCGGCGGCAGGGCTTGCCGAGGTGTTTCTTACTGCATTTCAATGCTTGCGCCTTATTTCGAATGTAAAACCAGCAGAGCGAGTACTCATTCACGGTGGTGCTAGTGGTGTGGGATTAGCTGCTACTCAGCTTTGTCATTATTGGGGAGTAGAAAGCGCCGTTACCGCGTCATCCCAAGAAAAGCTAGCACACTGCCAGCAAAACGGCGCTAACCTGCTGATAAACTATAAAGATAAAAACTTTGCTGAAGAGATAAAAGCTAATTGGCCTGAAGGCGTTAATATGGTGCTTGATATGGTGGGGGGCGATTATCTAAATCGGAACCTTCACATTCTAAAGCGCGATGGCATTGTGGTTTACCTCGCCATGTTAGCTGGGCGTTATGCAGATAACCTAGATATGGCATTGATGCTGGGTAAACGAGCCAGAATACAAGGTACTACGCTGCGCAATAGAACGGATGAATACAAAAGCGCGCTTATTAGTGACTTCTCGACAACCTGTTTACCAGCATTCACCACCGGCGAGCTTAGCGTAAACATAGATACGGTATACGCAATAAATGATGTCGCAAAATCTCACGCACGATTAGAAAGTAACAACACGCAAGGAAAGATAGTTGTAGAGTGGTAGTGAGACGCGAAAAATAAAAACAATTTAGCGTAACGAAAGAAAAGGCGATGCAGCCTTTTCTTTTTGCAAAATCGCTAACCTTTACCTATACCTATAGAGGTATTTGCTTTCAAATCTATTGGTCTTGTAAGCTAGTAGCCCTTAAAGCCATCAGCCTGTAAAGCCACTATCTGGTGTTGTTGGTTTGGCTTCTGCCGCACCCCGAGCTAAATCATCGCAGCGTTCATTTTCAGGATGACCCGAGTGGCCTTTTACCCAGTGCCAATTAATTTTATGCTTGCTAACTGCTTCATCAAGGCGCTTCCAAAGGTCGGCATTTTTTACCGCTTTTTTGTCTGATGTGCGCCAGCCGTTCTTACGCCAGTTGTGGATCCATTGATTGATACCGTTTTTCACATACTGGCTATCTGTCGTCAATTCAACGTTGCAGGGCTCAGTTAAACTGTTTAATGCTTCAATAGGCGCCATTAATTCCATACGATTGTTGGTAGTATGCGCGAATCCGCCACTTAGCTCTTTACGGTGACTGTTATAAACTAAAACAGCACCATAACCGCCAGGGCCTGGGTTTCCAAGGCATGAGCCATCAGTAAAAATGTGAATGGTTTTTTGAGCCACTGGGTGTCCTTAAATTATTTACTTTCATATTTCGCTTTTCCCTTAGCCTGTGGCGAAGGGGTTGATATACTATCAAAAAACAAAAGGTAAGATTAGAGGAATCATGCGTCAGATTGTACTAGATACAGAAACTACAGGTATCGACCCTAAAGAAGGTCACCGAGTGATTGAAATTGGGTGTGTTGAGCTGGTTAACCGTAAACTTACTGGCAATCACTTTCATGTATACATTAATCCAGGCCGCCAAATTGAACAAGAAGCGATAGATGTTCACGGTATTACGAATGAGTTCTTAACCGACAAACCTACATTTAGAGATGTAGCCGAAGATTTTGTGAATTTTATTCGCGGTGCACAGTTGGTTATTCATAACGCGCCCTTCGATGTGGGCTTTATGGATCACGAATTTGGGATGGAACCGAAAACCCGTGGCGTTATCACCAAAGATATTTGTAGTGTGCTTGATACCTTGGCGGTTGCGCGCAAAATGCACCCAGGGCAGAAAAATAACCTAGATGCCTTGTGTAAGCGTTATGGCATAGACAACAGCCACCGTGAGCTTCACGGGGCATTACTGGATGCTGAAATACTCGCCGACGTTTATCTGCTAATGACCGGTGGGCAGACAAAGCTTAATTTGGCATCTAAGGGCAGCGGTGAAAACCAATCAGATGCACTTCGCCGGTTGAACAGAAACGGAAATAAATTAAAGGTTATCAAAGCTAGCGCCGATGAATTAGCACAGCATGAATCCCGTTTAGATATTGTAGAAAAAGCAGGGGGTAAATGTTTGTGGCGCCCAGAGCAAAACGATGCATAGCTAATTCAGGTGCAGGTTATGGTGTGTTGCTTTAGCTGCTAGACGTACTTAACCATTTTTAAAATACATTTCCAAAGGAGCGGGCAACAGTGAAAGTAGGTGTGATGAAACTAGTGTTGGCGTTGTGCCTATTAGGATGTACTTCAACGGTATTTTCACAAGATACTTCTCTGCCAGCTCCGTCATCACAGGACACGCAAGCCGACACTGCGCCTTCTCCTATTACTGACTTGGGGGATGAATACGAGAACTCGATTAAGTTATTACAGAATCGTTTTCGTATTGATTACAACGTGAAAGAGGTCTCCATGATTTTCTTTCGCGAATACGGCTCTGCCCCCGTAGTATTAGTTCGCCCCGATGGTTCAAAGTTATTTCAAGGCCGGGTGGACGAGACCAACGTTAAGTGGTTCGATGCCGACACCTTCGACATGATCACTATTGAAAACCCTATGCCTGGCCCTTGGCAGGCGGTAGGTCAGGTTAACCCTGCAAGTCGGGTTATGGTCATTTCTGATATTAAGCTTCACGCCACATCGCTTCCCAGCATTCTCTTTTCGGGCGAAATATTAAAATCTACGGCTTACCTAACCAACGGCGGCGAAAAAATAGATAACAAACAGTTCCGTGATGTCGTGGAATTGTCTATTGAGTTTGTAAGTGCAAATGACCCTAATTACGACAACTTTGGTGCTAACGATGCAGAAATTGCAAAGTTTGAAGATAACGGTCGGGGTATGGATGAGCGTCCAATGGATGGCGTGTTCACTGGCCAATTCAATTTAAAAGTTGCAGCAGGTAAATGGCAGCCTGTTTATCGAGTAGACACGCCAATGTTCACGCGAGAACAAATTGGTGCACCCATTATCCTTTACAACAACCCTGTTTATGTGGATGTTGAATTAGACGCTACCGATGGCACAGGAGACGGTTATCACACGCTGCTCATTGATGTGAACCGCGAGCTAGTGAATATTGAGTCACTCCTGATTGACGGCAAAATTAAATTTCCAAACGCAGATATTCAAAACTTTTCGTTAACCGAAGGCGGCGATAGTGTGCGAGAGCATCTTATCGTGGCGTACGAAGAGGGGGTTTATCGCGTTAAACTAACCGCCTATGGCACAACATCAGAAGGCCGAGACTTCATACTGGATGTTCCTGAATATACTTTTGTGGCTGAAGCGCCTGAGCCAGAAGTGATAGACCCGCTTATTGACGGCGAAGATCCTATTGTTGATGGCAGTGAAGATCCGCTTGCAATGGGTGATAATTCAACATCTCTCAATCAAGAAAATACACAATCGATGGCTGAAGATGATGAAATGGATTCAGGCACGCTAACCCTGATTATTTTAGCGGTGAATGGAACCATCATTTTAATAGGTGTTATTGCTGCCGTTATTATTATCCTAAAAAGACGAAAAGCCAGTGGTCCTGCATCTGCAAAAGCAGCCACGACGAAAGAAAATAAAAAGGCCAAGAAGAAAGTGGTGTCTGAATCTGACTTATCGCTTGATAATGAACCTAAGGGCTTTAAAAAGTTGCTGGCAAAGTTTAAGAAGTCGAAACCGGCAGAGTAGGGTAAAGAGTAGGGTAAATAAATACGCCATTTAAATAGGGCTGTATCGTCGTAGCGGGAGCTCTTTTGCTATTTATTAATACAAAAGTGTAAGTAAGCTATCCTAAGGTGAACGTGGCCTGCGGGAAGAGCCTCCTGATTTTATGTGTACGAATTCCCGCCTGATTGAATTATATTTCAACATTGTGTTTATTTATCGTGCAAACAGTGCCCAGATGACAATTTTATTAATAAAAAGCATTGACTCTGCAGGGGCTAAACCGTATTATCTGCGCCGCAGTGAGGGCAAGGGGTTTTAACAACTCATTTAACTCACTGATAACATTGAAATTGTGGAGCGGTAGTTCAGTTGGTTAGAATACCGGCCTGTCACGCCGGGGGTCGCGGGTTCGAGTCCCGTCCGCTCCGCCACTTTCAATGCTATAACTAAAAGGCCACGGAGCGGTAGTTCAGTTGGTTAGAATACCGGCCTGTCACGCCGGGGGTCGCGGGTTCGAGTCCCGTCCGCTCCGCCATTTAGTTATAACAAAGTGTCTCTTCGATGATGTGGAGCGGTAGTTCAGTTGGTTAGAATACCGGCCTGTCACGCCGGGGGTCGCGGGTTCGAGTCCCGTCCGCTCCGCCACTTATCGAAATAGCACACTTTCCCATTATGCGGAGCGGTAGTTCAGTTGGTTAGAATACCGGCCTGTCACGCCGGGGGTCGCGGGTTCGAGTCCCGTCCGCTCCGCCATTTTCGGGAAAGCATTTACTTTGGCATGTTTTACTGCTCACTGATAAAACTTCTTTATCAACTTCATACTGTTGCAGGCATTCTGTTTGCGTTTCATCTATTATTCTTTCTACTTCTACTTCTACTTCTACTTCTACTTTTCATTTACTTAGTTTTCCCTTGTTTTTCTTATAGTACTATAATCCATAGCTCTTTCATCTATAGTTATTGCACCTATGTTTTTCTCTCCTATAGTTTGTCGTTACCACATGAAAGCCTTTCCCCATATTAGGTATTAATATCCCTTAATGGCGCCTTACTGTTAGGCAACTGACTAATTCGTCAAAGCAGCAAACCACACGCTTTGTATAATATTGTGGCTGCGTGTCATCTGGACGTTAGATAATTTTATTCCCTTCACTTCATTGACTTAACTTAATCTTCTGCAATGCTTAAATTCATCTAAAGTATTATTCTAATAGTCAATTTTTCGACTACTTTCATGTGTATACGCACAACAAGACGCCTTAATTTTATGTGGTACAAATGAGCAATAATGAGCATAGACAATATCTACTCGCTGACAATCTCAGAGCAATCGCCGTTTCGTTTCTAACGGTTGTACTTGTTAGCGTTGTGCTCGGCCTACTGATGTTCTCAGTCATAAAAGAACACGAAGAGGCTCGTGCCGAAGATATCTTATCCAATGTGCGGATGGTATTTAAAGACGCTGAAGCGTCACTAGACTATTTAATCGCCAATTCTTATTATTCCTGTAGTGATGATAATCTAAACGAAATGCGACGCACGTTGTTTCGCTCTCGTTTCGTGAAAGAAATTGGTTTCTTTGGTGATGGGAAGTTATTGTGCAGCACCTATCTTGGGGTATTAAAGCAACCCATAGATGAAGCTGTTCCAGATTTTGTTACGGCATTGGGGGATGCATTTTGGATAAATACACCTTTAGAGTTGTTCGATAATCAATCTAAAGGCACCATTGCAAAGCGGGGGCGTTATAACGCCGTATTAGATTTAGATGGGGTTATCGGTCTGAATTTCGGTCGAGATTGGGCGCTTTTTTATAACGGTGAGCAACTTTACCATATGGCAGGCAGCCCCCGATTAACGCCTTCTATAACGGGGCGCGAGGGACGCAGTCTTAGTACCGACTATTTTTCCCTCAGAATAATTAAATGTGAAAAATATTACTCCGAAGTATGTCTAACCGTAGTACCTGATGAAGCCAGAATATTTAAAATTCACAAGGGCAAATTAGTGCTCTTTATCTGCATCATGTTAATGGCAGCTGCTTTATCCCATATGCTCACCTTCAATTACTTGCGACGCATACGTTCCTTAGAATCGCGGATAAACCGTGGGCTGAAATCAGGGAAGTTTTATTGTTTGTACCAACCGTTTGTAAACTTAGACACGGAAGAAGTCGTAGGCTGTGAGGTTTTGAGTCGGTTTGAAGATGAATATGGCCCTATCTATCCTGATGACTTTATTTCCCAAGTAAGAGATATTGGCAAAACATGGGAATTTACTACTGTGATGATAAAATCGGCAATGGATGAATTAAATCGATGCGCCAACATTCCTGAAGGTTTCAAGGTGTCGTTTAATTTATTCCCGTCAGATTTTATGCAAGATGAATTAATCGATTTGGATTGGGTGCTAGATTTAAATAACAAAAATTTTAAGCTTGTGCTGGAAATCATCGAAGATGAACAGCTTGCGACAAGCAGTGCAGCAAAACATATTAAAGCCCTTCGAAGTCGGGGGTTTTGGGTTGCCATCGATGACTTTGGCGTAGGTTACTCAAACCTTAGCCAACTGAAATCTCTAAGATGTGAGTTTTTAAAAATAGACCGTAGTTTCGTGATGGACATGGAAGATCACAGTATTCGTTCATCGTTGATACCCCATATCGTTAATATTGCTGACGAGCTGAAAGTGACCTTGATTGCTGAGGGAGTTGAGAACAATGAGCAGCGACGAGAACTTGTGAACATGAATGTGGAGTATGGGCAAGGTTGGTTATTTGGTAAACCGCAAACGGTTGGGAACTTAGCAAATACGATTGAGCTGTCTTTCAAAACCCATTAATCGGTTGGCGTGTCTGTCGTTCCGCGATACCATGCAGTTATTGTTAAAAGACGAAGAACGGCTGCATGCAGGACGTATTACATTGCCGCAAAATTTGTAAAATTTATCAAGAAGGCGACAACAGCACGCCTGTTTTAAATAACATTTCACTTTCTATCAATGCGGGAGAGCATGTTGCCATTTTAGGTAGCTCTGGCTCTGGAAAAAGTACCTTGCTGCATTTGCTTGGGGGCTTAGACACACCCACAAGTGGTGAGGTGTGGTTTAAAGGCGAGTCGCTTACTCATCTAAATGCTAAACAACTTGCCGCCTTGCGAAACAAAGAAATGGGTTTTATTTACCAATTCCATCATTTGCTAGGTGAATTTACTGCACTTGAAAATGTTGCTATGCCCCTTCGCATTGGCGGCGAAAGTGCGAGTAACGCTAATGCGAAAGCAAACGCCCTACTTAACGATGTAGGGCTTTCTCATCGTGCAGATCACTTGCCTAGCGCGCTCTCAGGCGGCGAACGCCAACGGGTCGCCATCGCCCGGGCATTGGTCACATCTCCTTCAGTTGTGCTTGCTGATGAACCAACCGGTAATTTAGATGCCACTACAGGGGAGCAGGTTTATCAGCTGTTAAAACGTTTAAGTGAGCAAAAACAAACTGCCTTTGTGATAGTAACGCACGATATTACCCTTGCTAACCGTATGGACAGAGTACTTCGCATTAAAGATGGTGAATTACTTAACGCAGTCACTAAGGAACAATCCTAGTGGCGCTGGCATGGCAACTTGCTAAACGATTTCGTCAAGCCAAGGTCCAAAATCGTTTCATCTCATTTATTTCTATGTCGTCTACCGTAGGTATAGGGCTTGGTTGTTTCGTGTTAATTACCTTGTTAAGTGTAATGAATGGTTTTGAGCGAGAGCTAACGCAGCGAATTTTAACCGTTATTCCTCACGGTGAGTTATATAGCACCGACAAGACCGGTATTGAGAACTTAGATGCGCAGCTTTACCGCCTGAACCAAGACCTCAGAATTGCCAAGGTTGAACCTTACACCCCTCTTACCGGCATGTTGCAATTCAAAGGTGAGTTAAAGGCGATTTCATTGACGGGCATTGCGGCAGACGCACAAAACACGTTTAGCCGGCAAGTAACGGACGAGCACTGGCAAAACTTCGCGCTAAACAGTGACAGTGTACTGATAGGTAAGGGAATTGCCAACAAGCTTAATATCGTGGTGGGCGATACCGTACAGGCACTTATTCCCGTCACTACGAAAGATTTACGCTTTAGTGCACCCACATCAATAACCTTAACCGTTGCTGGCTTTATGCATGTCGGAGGGGAGCTTGATAACCAATTGGGGCTGATGCACCTTGCAAAAGCTACCGCGGCCGCTGGCATAGAGGGCCAAGCATTGGGTATGCGCTTCACATTACACGATCCGTTTTCGGCCTATATCACCATGCGAGACATAGGTTATAGCTACCCTCAAGCGGTCTATATGTCTGACTGGACGCGAACCCAAGGTCATTTGTACAACGACATTCAGCTCGTTCGCACTGTTGTGTATATTGCATTGGTGCTGGTGATTGCCGTGGCCTGTTTTAATATTGTGTCTTCATTAGTAATGGCGGTACGAGAAAAACAACCTGCCATTGCGATCTTAAAAACCATGGGCGCAACCGATACACTAATCCGGCGCACGTTTATGTTTCAAGGTGTGCTAAACGGACTCATTGGCATAGTGGTAGGGGTAACTCTTGCAATTATTATTGCCCCTAATCTTTCTACTATTGTGAAGTTTTTAGAAGGTGTTTTTGGGGTAGAAGTGTTATCGGGCGATATTTATTTTATCGATTTCTTACCTTCTGCACTTATGTGGCAAGACGTGGTAGTCACCTGTGTGGTCGCCATCATCATGTCCGTACTAGCAACCTGGTACCCAGCCCATAAAGCGACAAAAGTGTCTCCTTCTCAATCCCTTCATTAACGGGGTTTAGGTATAGGGGTGTTTAAATGTCATCGCTAGTATGACTAGCTAGCAATAATCTTAGCTATTAAAAATTGTAGATGATAACCATAGCTAGACGCACACTGAAGCCTTTGATTGAGCGTATTACAGCACCAATATACTTGGTCATTCACTTACGAATATGTATTGAGATTGTCAGTATAATGCAATTGTACAATGTATTTGCACTGGGTGATGGCAAGACCTATAAGCAATAAAAAAAGGGTTAGCGATGCTAACCCTTTTGTGTAGTTCGAAAGCGATGAAGGAATTAAGCGTTCTTGTCAAACTCGCTAAAATTCACATCTTCTTCTTTTTCACCAGCATGTTCATTGTAATAAATATCTTCATC
The DNA here is from genome assembly GCF_003989595.1 of Alteromonas sp. KS69. Taxonomy (NCBI): domain Bacteria; kingdom Pseudomonadati; phylum Pseudomonadota; class Gammaproteobacteria; order Alteromonadales; family Alteromonadaceae; genus Alteromonas; species Alteromonas sp. KS69. The sequence goes on from NZ_PYHU01000007.1 coordinate 45,616, forward strand.
AAGCCCACCTTCGCTTTTCGCAACAACACACGACACCATACAGTCACCTGTAATGTTAACTGCAGTACGGGTCATATCAAGTAAGCGGTCGACACCAATAATCAGGGCGATACCTTCAACTGGCAGGTTAACTTGCTGTAGTACCATGGCTAGCATGATTAAGCCCACACCTGGCACACCCGCCGTACCGATAGAAGCTAGGGTAGCGGTTAACACCACCATCATGTAGTCGCCCAAACTCAAATCAACACCATAAACTTGAGCGATAAATACGGTAGCCACACCCTGCATAATAGCGGTGCCATCCATATTGATGGTTGCACCTAAAGGAAGGGTAAAAGACGCGACTGAATTGTTAATACCCAATTTATTTCGCGCCGTTTCCATGGTGACTGGCAGTGTAGCGCTACTGCTTGAAGTACTAAATGCAAATAAAGCTGCATCGCGCATTTTCTTTAGTAGAACAACGGGGCTCAAGCCGCTTAAAAGTTTAAGCAATATTGAATAGGTCACTAAACCATGGATGATAAGCACGCCAAATACTAAGAAGAAGTATTTGGCCAAGCTAAAGATAGTGTCGCCACCAATGGTAGAGAACAGTTTAGCCATCAATACAAACACGCCGTAAGGCGCAAGATTCATGATGATGGTGACAAGGCGCATGATAACCGTGTTGATGTCTTCAAAAAACGCACTGACGCGTTTGCCTGCTTCGCCAGTCATCGCCATAGAAATACCGAATAACACTGCAAACACGATGATTTGAAGCATGTTGCCTTGCGCCATCGAGTTAATAGGGTTACTTGGAAACATATTAACGATAACGTCACCCAAACTTGGTGCAGTCTTCGCTTCAAATGACGTTTCAGTGGTTAGATTTAACCCTTCTCCTGGCGAAATAAGTAAAGCCATACTCATGGCCAGTGTGATTGCTATTGCAGTCGTGACAATATAAAGACCAACAGACTTAGCGCCTAACCGACCTAATTTACTCGGGTCGGACAGGGTACTGGTACCGCATATAAGCGAAACAAATACTAGTGGCACCACCAACATCTTTAAACTAGCGATAAAAATCTGCCCAAGGGTAGAAAATATACCATCTACAAAAATGCTATACGCAGAGAACTGGAAACCAAATACCGAAAACGTGAAATCTCCGCTATCATCGAACAATAGTTGAAGAAGCACACCTATCACGATACCGGCAATCATGCCGATAAAGATTCTGGTGGTTAAACTAAATTTATGTGCAGATTGAGACATTAAAATTCCCTGTACATTTTTATATTTTTATTTAGTGTGACAGATTCTATTGATTTTAAAACATAAAAAACGACCCAATTGTCATTTATAAAGGTTCAGGAACGAATTATGCGACAAATTACGCGCGTCTTGTCTAAGACACTCTGGCTATTTAGTACAATTTTTATACTAGCAGCATGTGGCGGAGGCGATTCAGTCTCTAGAGATGATAGCGATGGATCAGATGATGGCAGTGGTTCCTCCGCTACTGTTAATGTCGTATTAACCGTTCAAAACGCCAGCGGCGAAACCGACCGCAACCTAACCGCCGACAATTCTCTTACCGTTATTGCCACTGTTACCGATACCGACGGCGTTGCCCAAGCCGACCAACTAGTCACGTTTGCATTAAGTAATACCGACCTTGCGGTGTTCGGAAACGACACCGGTACAGCGCGAACTGACGAGAGCGGGGTAGCAAGAATTACCATTAATGCCAGCACTGCCTCAGGTGATGGTGAGATAACAGGTAGCTTGAGCAGCGGTGAAACTGGCTCTACTACTTTTTCGGCAGTAGGTAGCGCAACGGTTGACCCAGCAACCACGGTATCGTTGGCATTGCAAAATGCCGCAGGTGAATCAGACAGTGACTTGTCTTCAGAAAATAGCTTAACCGCAGTTGCTACGGTATTGAACAGTGAAGGTGAGCCACAAGAAGACTTAATTGTTACCTTCACACTAAGCAATGACGAATTAGCTGTTTTTGGAAATGATACAGGGACTGCCCGTACTAACGAGAGCGGTATTGCGAGTATCAGCTTAGCAGTTGGCACTGCATCGGGAGATGGGGAATTAACAGCGACACTTTCAACCCTTGAAAGTGACACGACTACCTTCAGTTCTACTGGAAGTGTTACCGTTAGCGAAGACCCCGCATCTCTACAATTATATGCAAGTGCGGTTCAGTTGGCCTCTAGTGGCTCTGACGATATCGAACTTATCGCATTAATTAAAAACGAACAAAGCGTGTTGATGGAAGGTGTTGAGGTTAACTTTTCTGCTAGCAATGAAGCCGGTGTCGAATTGCAATTAACCCAATCTACCACCACCGCCGATGGTACTGCCAGAGCGTTAGTGTCTACTCAGAATGATGCGTCGAATCGTACGGTAACGCTAACGGCTCAAACCGGCGCATTAGTTGAAACCGTTGATATTTTGATCACCGGCACCGAAGTTACTATTAATGGTGCAAATTCAGTTATATTGAATGACACCGCCGAATATACGTTGCGTGTTCAAGATTCTGATGGGGTAGCCATTGTTAATCAAACTATCCTATTAGAAGCAGCGAATGGTTCACTAAGTGAAACCTCGGTTAATACGGGGGCCGATGGTCAAGCGACTATCACTTACACAGCAACTACTTCGGGTGAAGATACGATCACTGCTTCGTCACTTAATGCCTCAGTAGAATTTGAATTAGAGGTTCAACAAGACGAATTTAGTTTTGTGGTACTGCCAGATGAAGAAATATCATTGAACGCCGCGGCCACAATCAGTGTTCAATGGCTACAAGATGGTACTCCAGCTGTGGGTAATAACGTGACATTTAGTGCTTCTCGCGGAGAGATTATTGGCGCAGCGCTTGTCACCACCGATGCTGAAGGTATTGCCTCTATCTCAATTGAGTCTGACAACGCCGGTTTTGCTTCAATTACTGCCACAGGTAGTGAGACTGGTAATGAGTCTACGGTGAATGCGGTTGCGCAAGTAGAATTTATCGCGGTTGAACCGTTCACCTTGATAGCTGATGCGACACCTGACCTGATTGGCCCTGATGGGCAAACCAGTACTATTACCGCAGTTGTCAGAGACCCTTCAGGTAACCTAGTTAAAAATACCGTGGTTAACTTCAACGTTGATGATGTATCTACTGGTTCTATTTCACCTTCTCAATCTACTACTGACAGTAGCGGTATAGCATCTACGGTATTTACCTCAGGTGCGCCTTCAAGTGAAGATGCCGTGATTATTCGCGCTTCTGTAGCAAGCGATGAAACGATTACTGACGAAGTGTATATGACCGTAGGGGATAGAGCATTTGATATCTCAATTGGTACTGGCAATGAAATTGAAGAGCCTGACCCCACCACTTACCTAAAACGCTTTGCTGTGTTTGTGTCTGATTCAGCCGGCCAGCCTGTTAGTGGCGTTGAGTTAACAGCTTCAGGTACGCCTGTTAAGTACAGCGAGAATGGCACATATTTTAAGGGCTTTTCGGAATGGGATGAGGACGAATCTATCCATGTTCTGTATGTCACTGCGACCTGCTTAAACGAAGACATCGACGGTGATGGGATTTTAGATACAGGTGAAGATAATAATAGTGACGGGTTCTTAACCCCCGGTATTGTAGGCACCTTAACGTTTGCTGATACAAGCGTAACTGATGAAAATGGTCAGGCCGAATTGGAGTATCGCTATCCGGCAAGTTACGGTGGTTGGTATAATATTGTGATTACTATTTTCGGTCAGTCTACAGGGAGTGAAGCAAGCCAAAATCACTATTACAGTTTAGGGATTTCTTCAGATGACTTAACCAATGAAGGGGCAGGTCTACCTGCGAACCCATTTGGATCTGAAGCTAATTGCAGTACTATTAATTAATACCATTTCAACTAACAAAAAAGCCGGCGCAAGCCGGCTTTTCTATATACAAAACAATAACTAATCTTGTTGAAATGGATATACAGAACCAAGCTTTAATAGCTGAGTAAGTTCATCCAGTGCAGTACGTGATTCAATCAGTAACTGCGGATCGCGTAAATCATCTTCAGCGAGTACATCACGGTAGTGTTTATCTACCCATTTGTTAAGACGCGCAAATTGCATGTCGTTAATTAAAGTCGATGGATTTACCGCATCAAGCTCTTGGTCGTTCATGGCTACACGTAAACGCAAGCACGCAGGGCCGCCACCATTTCGCATACTTTGCTTTACATCAAAATAGTTCACCGATTTTATCGGCGTGCCCAAAGTAACTAGTTTGTCTAAATAACGCTTAACCGCATCGTTTTCTTCACAGTCTGTTGGCGCAATAATCGTCATGTCACCGCTAGGTAGGGTGATGATTTGGGTATTGAAAAGATACGTTTTAATTGCATCTTGTACTGACACTTCATCAGTAGGCACTTCAATAAGATGAAGGGGGGAATCACCAAACTTGGTTTGTAGTTCTTTTAGCCCGGCGTCTTTTTTATAAAAGGCTTGGTCGTGGTAGAACAGTACGTTTTGGTTGCCCACGGCAATCACATCGTTATGGAAAACCCCTTGGTCGATAACATCAGGGTTTTGCTGCATGTACACCACGCCTTCTTCGCTTAACCCATGCAAGCGAGCAACAGCTTGGCATGCTTCTAGTGTTTGGCGGGCAGGGAATTTAGTGGGGGCGGGTTTACTGGGGTCGAAAGCGTGACGGCCATATACAAAAAGCTCTACTCCAGCGTGGCTGTAATCGGAACACAAGCGAGTATGATTTGCTGCGCCTTCGTCACCGAAATGTTCGTTATCTGGTAAATGTAAGTGGTGGGCAAAGTGCTTTTCGTTTGCGAAGGTTGCTTTTAAAATATTACCCGTCACTTGCGGCTCTAACGAACGATGAAACTTGTTTGTTAAGTTTGCAGGTGTAAAATGCACGCGACCATCGGCCGTATCAGCGCTTGGAGAGACTGTGGCGGCGTTTGCTGTCCACATGCTTGATGCAGAGCAACATGCTAAGAAAATCTCTCTAGATTGCTTTGCAGCGCTTTCTAGCACTCTGGCATCTGAACCAGAAAAGCCGAGTCGACGTAATGCTGCTATGTCTGGGCGTTCTTGAGGGGCAAGTACACCTTGCATCATGCCCATGTCAGACAAGGCTTTCATTTTTAGTAAACCTTGTTTAGCTGCTTGCTTAGGGCTGCTAACTGCATTGGCATTGTTCAGAGAAGCAACATTACCAAACGAGAGTCCGGCGTAGTTGTGGGTTGGGCCAACAAGCCCATCAAAGTTAACTTCAAATTGCTTCATACTTTCCCTCTATTTGGTGTTTGAGCGTTTGACCGCTACCCTATAAATGCATAACCCATGATTTGGGGAGTATTTACAGTGAAGCTAACGTCTCTTTTTTTGTTAGCCGCGAATTAATAAGCATAATAAATGCCTGTTAATTACTAGGCGCAAAGGCATAATGGCTGGCATTATACGGTTTTTATGCGCCTTGCCAATCAAGGTGGTTGAAAAGTAAACAGGAATTGCACGCGATTGAAGCAATGGGAAGAATAACTATTAAGAAGATCTTGTTTTCCATTCACTTTGTCGATATATGTTAAAAAAGCACGGGCACCGCAATGGCACAGTCTACGGGCCCTTTATCTTTGAGAATGACTAAAATAGTCCTTTAGAATCAATAGGTTTAATTCAATTATATGGCAAAATCTCTAGTCATAGTCGAGTCGCCAGCCAAAGCGAAAACGATAAATAAATATCTTGGTAAAGATTTTATCGTAAAAAGTTCTGTCGGCCATGTTCGCGATCTGCCTACGAAGGCATTGGGCAAAGTTGAGCCCAAAAAGCCAGCGAAAGAACTCAAAACTTATAGCGAAGAAGACAAGCAAGAATATCTTCGCAGACATGAATATTTAAAACTTGTTGACCGCATGGGTGTAGACCCAGAACAAAACTGGAAAGCCCACTATCAGGTTTTACAGGGTAAAGAAAAAGTGGTTAACGAGCTTAAACGCTTGGCCAAAGACGCTGACACTATTTATCTCGCAACGGATTTGGATAGAGAAGGGGAGGCTATTGCGTGGCACTTACAAGAGTTGCTGGGCAGTAAAGGCAAAACCTATCAGCGTGTGGTGTTTAACGAAATTACTAAAAACGCCATTCAAGAAGCCTTCTCAGATCCAGGTGAAGTGAACGTTGCTCGTGTAAATGCACAGCAAGCTAGACGTTTCCTCGACCGCGTTGTGGGCTTCATGGTGTCGCCGCTACTTTGGAAAAAGATAGCACGTGGCTTATCTGCTGGCCGAGTTCAATCGGTAGCTGTACGTCTAGTAGTTGACCGTGAACGTGAGATTAAAGCATTTGTTCCAGAAGAGTTTTGGGATATTCATGCAGACTTAACCAGTGAGCAAAAAGCAGCGCTGCGTATGTTGGTAGCCAAGCATGAAGGTAAAGCGTTTAAACCGGTTAATAAAGCGCAAGCAGACAAAGCATTAGAAGATTTGAACGGTGCTAAATACTTAGTTGAAAGCCGTGAATCTAAGCCTACGTCTAGCCGACCTTCAGCACCGTTTATTACCTCAACGTTGCAGCAAGCCGCGAGTACCCGTTTAGGTTTTGGTGTTAAGAAAACCATGATGATGGCGCAGCGCTTGTATGAAGCGGGTTACATCACTTATATGCGTACTGACTCAACAAACTTGAGCCAAGAAGCACTTGATAATTGCCGCGCCTATATCGATGATAATTTTGGCAGCCAATATCTACCAGAATCGCCTAATCGTTATGGTAGTAAAGAGGGCGCACAAGAAGCGCACGAAGCGATTCGCCCTTCAAATGTTAAGGTAAATGCTGCGCATTTAGGTGATATGGAGCGTGACGCTCAACGCCTTTACGAGCTTATTTGGCGCCAGTTTGTTGCGTGTCAAATGACGCCGGCTAAATACGATGCCACCACCATTAGAGTGGGTGCAGGTAATTACGAGTTAACGGCGAAAGGTCGTGTGTTGAAGTTTGACGGCTGGACACGTGTTCAACCACAGCTTCGCAAAAAAGGTGAAGAAGAGTTGATGCTGCCTGATGTTCAAAAAGGTGATGTATTAAACTTAAATGTGCTTGATCCCAAGCAGCACTTTACCAAACCAGTGGCTCGCTTTAACGAAGCGTCTTTGGTAAAAGAGTTAGAAAAACGCGGCATTGGCCGACCTTCTACATACGCAAGTATCATTTCTACCATTCAAGATCGCGGTTACGTTCGCCTTGAGAATAAGCGTTTCTATGCTGAAAAAATGGGTGAAATCGTTAACGACCGGTTGATGGAAAACTTTGATGACCTAATGAGTTTCGACTTTACCGCTAACATGGAGCAACAGCTTGATGATATAGCGGAAGGTAACAAAGATTGGAAAGACGTACTTAACCTTTTCTACAGCGATTTTTATGGCAAGTTGCTTAATGCCGAGAAAGCCCCTGAAGAAGGCGGAATGCGCCTTAATCAAGCTATTCCTGCTGGCATTACGTGTGACAAATGCGGACGTGAAATGAACGTGCGTACAGCATCTACCGGTGTGTTCCTTGGATGCTCTGGTTATAACTTACCGCCAAAAGAACGCTGCACTAACACCATGAACCTGACACCAGGTGATGAAGTGGTGAAAGTAGATGACGAAGAAGAGTTAGAAACCGAAGCGTTACGTGCTAAGAAGCGTTGTCCTATATGCAGTACTGCTATGGACAGTTACTTAGTGGACGAAACCCGTAAGTTGCATGTATGTGGTAATACACCAACCTGCGAAGGTACGTTAGTTGAAACTGGTACGTTCAAGATTAAAGGTTACGACGGCCCCATTATCGAATGTGATAAGTGTGGCAGTGACATGGAACTGAAAAACGGTCGCTTTGGTAAATACTTCGGTTGTACCAATGAAGAATGTAAGAATACGCGTAAGTTGTTACGTAACGGTGAGGCTGCGCCACCTAAAGAAGATCCGGTAGATTTACCAGAACTTCCTTGTGAAAAATCGGATGCGCACTTTGTATTACGTGATGGTGCTTCTGGTATTTTCATGGCGGCGCATAACTTCCCTAAATCTCGGGAAACGCGTGCACCAAAAGTGGAAGAGCTGGCGCGCTTTAGAGATAGAATTTCTGAAAAATTCTATTATCTGGCCGATGCACCGCAAAAAGATCCGGAAGGTAACCTTGCTATCGTTCGCTACAGTCGTAAGACCAAGCAACAATATGTGATGTCGGAAAATGAAGCGGGTAAAGCTACGGGTTGGTCTGCATGGTATAACGACGGTAAGTGGGAAACACAAGCCGCCAGTAAACCTGCTGCTAAAACCAAAGCGAAAGCCAAAAAGAAATAAAGAGATTTAGTATATGGCCTCGTTACAGGAACAGTTATTAAAAGCCGGCATAGCAGACAAAGGTTCTGCTAAGCAGGCGCGTGCTGAAAAGCGCAAAAAGAATAAGCAAAAGACAAAGAACAACCAGGGTGTGGTGGACGAAGCAACTATTGCTGCTCAAAAAGCCGCTGAAGAAAAGAAAGCCCGTTCACGTGAGTTGAATCAGTTGCAACAGCAAGAGCGTGAGAAGCGCTCCGTCATTGCACAAGTGAAGCAACTTATTGATGTGAATAAACAGCCGCGTAAAGGCGATACCGTACTGAATTTCACGCATGACAATGTAGTGAAGCGTATGTACGTGAGCGCTGAAATGCACAAGCAAGTCACCAAAGGCCGCTTAACTGTAGTTATCTTAGGTGACGCCTACGAGCTAGTGCCTACACCTGTAGCCGATAAAATTGCGCAGCGTGACGATAGCTTCATTATTTACCGTGCCGATTTAGACACCAGCGATAGCGATGGTAAAGAAGAAGCTCAAGACGATTGGTATGCCGACTACGACATTCCAGATGATCTTACGTGGTAACGAACTACTGTGGCGTGAAAAGTCTTTTTCACGCCTTTTTTCTTCCCTTCTCCTTTCCTTTTTTGATTTATATTCCATTCCTTTCGCGATTCAATTTTTCTCGCCTATTACTAAAAAGCTAGCGTTTGATTAGCACACCAATTTAACCATGTTTTAGTCACCTGTACGCCGTTATCCTGCCAATGCATTTCTAAGGGCACGGACAAAGGCATTGTAGGTGACATCGTAAGCGGAATAAAAACACAACCCTCTGTCTGTAAATTTTTAATACAGCTGGGTACTAAAGCCACATTTCGTGTACTGGCGATGTGGGTCAGTAGAGCATGCATACTACTAGGCTCGTTAGTTACTTGCGGTTGTACTTTCACGCGGTGAAATGCACTAATAATGGTGTCAAATAAGCTAGATGCTTGTTCTCTGGCAAATAACCTGAGCGGATAAGGCGCTAAATCAGCCAAATTTACGCTGCTATTTTTCGATAATGGATGCGCTACAAACACTACAAGAACAATAGGATCATCAGTTAAATGATGCTGATTAATGAGGCCAGTATAGCCGCCATCGATAGGTCGTGAAAAACCTACATCTATTCTTCCTTCACTAAAAGCTTCGAGCTGTTGCGCAGCCGTCATTTCAAATATTTGCACATCAATGAGTGGCTCACTTCGTGAGGAGCGATTTAATAATTCGGGCATAAAATGTGCGCATGCTGAGCTTAAGTAACCAATACGCAGTAACCCCTGTTTACCGTTGGCAACGCTTTAGGTTTAATATTGTGCTTGTTGGTAATGGGCTAAAATATCTTCAACATGGCGAAGAAATACTTTTCCAGGCGCGGTTAACTCCACATAACGCGTAGTACGCTCAAAAAGTTTAACGTTTAGGGATGACTCTAGTGCATGAATATGGCGACTAACTGCACTTTGAACCATGTGTAAACGCGTAGCAGCTAATGAAAAGCTTTTGCATTGGGCTACTTCAACAAAGGTGTACCTGTGTTTTAGGTTCATGAACGCTTGGCCCGTAGAGTTAGATTAATGCTGAACATGCATTAAAAGCACCTAAAATCATCATTTAACGGATAGCTTGCCAAGGTGAAAAATACAAACCGAGTTAATTTAGTTTCAATAGGGTTTTATGCAGTTATCACGTTTAGGCGAAATCACTTTATTAGTGATGTCAATGTTGACCATTATGGTTGGGGCGGTATTAGCGCCTGGGTTAAACTCCATTGCACCAGCCTTAGGTGTGAGTAAATTTGCACCCTTGCTTATCACTTTACCTGCATTGGGCGCTATTCTATTCGCCTCTTTTTTTGGAAAGCTCATTGACAGCATTGGGGCGCGCAAAACTTTAGTCATAGCCTTGTGGGGGTACTTACTATTAGGTATTGGTGGTATTTGGGTATACGGGCCTTTATGGGTAAGTATCGACCGAATTTTACTCGGTGGCTTTGCAGCGGGAGTCATGGCGTCAGGCACAGCGATTATTTCACAGTGGTATCATGGCAAGGCCAGACTATCTGTTATTGCTAAACAAGGCATGGCAATTGAGCTGGGCGGCGTAATAATACTATTTTTAGGTGGTCTGCTAAGTGAAATTAATTGGAGAGCGCCATTCTTACTCTACGGGTTGGCATTGATTTGTTTGGTGCTGACTGCAATGAGAATTCCGCATAATTAGCCTGAAAATCAAACGGTTACCATTGGTGAAGGTGGTCAAATTAATGAAAGCTTACGGTCTGTCTTAATCAATACCGTATTAGCCATGTCGCTGTTCTTTAGTATGTTTATAACACTACCTGGTCATCTTGGGGAGTTAGGTTACTGCGAAGCCGAAACGGGCTATTTACTGTCTTTTATCTCATCCATGGCTGTTTTATCTGCGCTGGTTATGCCACAGGTAGTCCATGCTAAATCAGAGAAACTCACCTTATTTTTAGCCTTTATAAGTTTCGCGGCAGCACACGCAATCTATACCCTTACTCAACCATACCACTGTTGAGCGTAGCAGTGAGGCGAATATGGGGCGGCATTTAGCCTGGTTTGCCATGGCGGTATTCTCGGGGCAGTTTTTAACGTCGGCGCTTGAGTTTTTACCTGTAGCAGATAGTGGTGTATTCACAGTGTGTGGGGTAATTGCAATTCTTTGCTCGATTTACGTAGTAAAATCGAAAGCGTAGCTAAGTGATTTAAAGGTAAGTAAACAGTGTTAGCACTGTTTACTTACGCAAAAAGCGAGTTACGTAAGTGACGCTTAACCTTACGCGTTACGCACATTTATCTAAATAATCATTGAGGCCAGCTAAGTATTGAGCTTTCTCAGCGGTACTCAGCCAGCTTGCCTTAAAGCTGTTTGCCACTAGCGTAGTTAGCTCATCTTCGCTAAATCCCCCTTCTTGCTGAAGTGCAATAAGGTTTTCATTTAAATACGCTCTGAAATAAGAAGGATCGTCTGAGTTAATCGTTGGCATTAACCCACGTTCAAGCATGGCTTTTATTTCAACTGAGGTAAGTGATTGCACCACGAATTGATTAGACACAGGACAAACCGTTAACCCAATATTTTTTTGCTTCACTAATTCGCATAACGCGTCTGATGCTAAAATATTGACGCCATGATCTATTCTGTCAACGTCTATATCTTCTAGTACTTGGCGAATATGTTCTAGGGTATTTTGCTGATTCACATCGCAATGCATTGTAAGTTTTAATCCCCACTCACGGGCTTTAGCAAATACCTCGGCAAACTTAGCGGGCGGGTTATTGTGTTCATCTGAATCTAACCCTACGCCAATGAGTTTACTTAGATGAGGCTCTGCCATAATTAGATGCTTCATGGCAGACTCGGCCGACATATCACGAAGAAAACACAGTATAAGATTACTTTGCACACCCAGTTTATTACTTGCATCTTGTTGTGCTCGATAGATACCTTCAATGACGGTATCAAAATCTACACCCCTGGAAGTATGCGCTTGTGGGTCGAAAAAGAGTTCCACATATACAATGTGCTGCGCCGCTGCTTTTTCAAAGTAAGCCATGGTAAGTGCGTAAAAGTCTTCTTCTTCAACCAATACACTCATGCCTGCGTAATAAATATCTAAAAAAGAGGGAAGGTCGTGAAAATTATAAGCATCCACCATTTGCTCTGGGGTTTCAGCATTCAGTTTTATGGCATTTTTCTGTGCTAATTCAAAGCTTAGCTCGGGCTCTAATGTGCCTTCAATATGAACATGTAGTTCGGCTTTTGGCATCTTTTGTATGAATTCTTGCATATGGCCTCGGTGTTATTTTTTAGATTAACGCGCGAAAAACGCATTCAGTCTGAAATACAGCTCGTTTACGACGCTGTTTGAAGTCGGTTTATGTGTAACGCTACGTAGAGTCAAAGCCACATAAAGTTAACGCTACATAAAATCAACGCTAGATAGAGACAAAGCAATGCAATAAACACGCCTTAGTTCAAAGTCATTGTAATCAATTAAATAGCGTAAGTTATTAATAGTAATGGGTTAATATCGGTTTTATTCCGTGTTCATGTACAGGTTGTACAGGTGTGTAATGGAAAATGATAAGTAAATAACCTGTCTAGTGCACAGGAGGCGTTTTGGCGTTAATGGCATCACGCGACAATAAGTGGCAAATGCATCGAGTTAGTGCAGCGTTGTGGTTTATAACACTGGGGATTTCACCACACGCCGGTATGCTCAGTGTGAATTGACCGCTCAATGATAGGGTGCTTGAAGGGGTAAATACTAAAAACCCGGGTAACGTCTTGAATGGATACTTGTACAAACCGCTCCGCGCCAGCAAACCCTTCCAGTTTTGGGTGAGACCACAAGATGGATGCTTTGCCATTAACGAACAAGATATCCCCATTGCTATCATCAACAAAGCATAAACCAACACGTCCATCTGATTCGATGTTACCAAGGGTATTAAAAAACTTATTCCCACTAAAGTCAGGAAACAACAAGCTACTTTCATCTACGTCAATGAAGCCAGGCTTGCCGCCTCGATGCGATACATCGAGTCCGTGGCGAGGGTCGTCGGTAAAGTCATGGTGCCTTGAGGCAATGTAAAATGTATCCGCCCGAGCGATTAGCAAAGCATCTTTACTGGTTAGCGCACTGGAACGTGCATATTGAGTATTTGAATTTGTGCTTAAGCTGGCTTCCAGTGTAGGTGCCACATCACGGTGCAAGGTACCTCGAGGGTGAATATACTGAGGGCAGTTTCCATAACTTTGCTCTACTTGCACGCGTATAACACCACCCCGATTGTGCATTATTAGTCCGTTGAGCCTATTACGGCGGCGAGTGCTGAGTTGCAACCCAAGTAGCGCAATTTTACTGCCAGTATTACCATCTAACAATGCGACATCATTAATTAACCAAGTTACATTATCGTCTAAGGCAAGTGAAAGCTGAGTGGGTGATGGCGACTGAATATAGTGGTGGTCGTCAACAGTGGTATGGTCACCCCAAAGTGGTATAGCCCAGGGATGCCCCTGACTATCCACAAGGCCAGCCATCATGAATGGGCTATTGCAAAAAAAAGCGCGGTGCTGCGCTGGCATAAAAGGGCGTATGAAGCCTTTCATCTGCTCATCCATACGCTCAGCAACGCCTAAACGTTGCTGAATGCGATATTCCTCAGTATGAAAGACACTCGCATTACTTGAATTAACGCTGCTCATAACAGATCCTACAGCCTACATTCCACTATGGGAGAACTGGCCATAGGAATGAAATTAGCGAGCGATTCAATGCGGTTAACCCAAGCGCGAATAGCGGGGTAGGGTTGCAACGAAACACCCCCTTCAGGTGCATGGGCTATGTAACTGTACATGGCAATATCCCCAAGCGTCAGCGAGTCGGTAGCCAAGTATGATTTGGTGTCGGTTAAAGTATCTTCCATCACTTTTAGCAAGTTTTCAGTTATTGCTAATGCGCTGGCTACATCAATATTGGCACCAAATACATACTCAAGACGAAGTGCTGCTGGGCCTTTGGCAAGTTCACCTGAAGCCACTGAAAGCCAGCGTTGTACACGGGCCTTTTCAATAGGTGTCGCCCCCATCCAAGGATAAATACTGCCGTAAGTATCTGCTAAATAGACAATAATGGCGTTGGAGTCTGACACTGTGTGTTCACCATCAACAATCACTGGTACCTGCCCGAAAGGGTTCTTGGTAATAAAGTCTGTCGATTTGTGTGCGCCGTTAACCATATCAAGTTCGTGATTAATGTAGCTAATACCGAGCAGCGACATAAACAATTCCACTTTATGACAATGCCCAGATTTTGGGTTTCGATAATGAATAATAGGTGCGTCTTTCATTGTGCTATTTGGGGCATTTTTCGGTAATGAAGTCATCAACATTCTCCTTATAAATCAAGTTCTGTAAGGCTTGGAAAGTCATCGGGACGGCTATCGCCTTCCCAAGTCAGTTTTCGTTCATTGTCACTAATAGGGTGGTCATTAATACTGGCAATGCGGCGCTGCATTAAGCCTTCTGGGTTGAACTCCCAGTTTTCGTTGCCATAAGCCCTAAACCATTGTGCTGAGGCATCTTGATATTCATAAGCAAAGCGAACAGCAATACGATTATCAGTATGCGCCCACAGCGCTTTTACCAATTTATAGTTAAGTTCTCTGGCCCATTTTCGTGTTAAAAAAGCCTCGATTTGAGCCGTTCCGGTAATAAACTCAGCACGATTTCGCCACTGACAATCAGCCGTGTACGCTGCAGCTACTCGCACAGGAGAACGACTATTCCAAGCATCTTCAGCCAGGCGAATTTTTTCAATAGCAGTTTCTTTGGTAAAAGGGGGAAGTGGAGGTCTCATAAGCTCATCCTGTTTATTTATATTGCAGTGAGTATGATTGCTTGCTAAAAATAAATAATTACTCAATTTTGAAATTTATAATTTCATTATTTGAAATAATAAAAGTGTAGAATAGTTGGTAAACCCCATTAGGAATGAGTAAAGCGACTCGGTATGGATAGAATACAAGCAATGTCAGTGTTTGCGGAAGCAGCTAAGCTTGGCAGTTTTGTGAGCGCTGCCGAGCAATTGTCGATGTCGGCTCCGGCGGTAACGCGGGCTATCGCTACTTTAGAAGCACAGTTGAACACGCGATTGTTCCATCGTACAACTCGTCGTATTCGATTAACCGAAGCGGGCATACAATACCTTAATGACGTACAGAGAATATTGGCAGACATAGCACAAAGTGAAGCTGCAATTGCGGGTGTTCAGTTATTGCCAAAGGGTACGCTGAGTGTAACGGCGCCCGTGTTATTTGGTGAGCTTTACATTACACCTATCATTGCTCAGTTTTTACGAGACTTTCCTGAAGTAAATGTGCATGGCTATATGTACGACAACATTGTTGATCTACTCGACACAAAAATTGATGTGGCAATAAGAATTAGTCAGCCGAAAGACTCTGGTTTATATGCCACTACTGTGGGGTACGTAAGAAAGGTAACGGTAGCATCGCCAGACTATTTAGCTAATGCACCAAACCTAAAAACACCGGAAGATTTAAAACATCATACTTTGCTGTACCCGAGTGACTTCAAGGAGCCGCCGGTGTGGAATTTCAAACGTAATGGTAAAACGGTAGCCATCCGTTTACAGCCTAGATTTGAATGCAATCAAAATCGTTCGACAATTAGCGCCGCAAAATCTGGGCTAGGCATCACGCGCTTGATGTCTTATCAAGTAGCGGATGCAATAGAGAAGGGGGAACTAGTGAGTGTGTTAGATGAATTTAACGATGAAAAGTTACCTATACAAGTAGTCAGTCTTGAAGGGCGTCATAACCTAGAAAAAGTGAAGAAATTCGTAGAATATGTCAAAAGTGCCTTAGCAAAAGATGTGTACTTGAATTCTTAATCTCACGCTAATATTCAACAAGCTGATAAACAATCCGTTTAACAAGTTGTTCATTCGAGCTGTTCATAAGAGCTCGGCACAACCCTTTTTAAAAGCGCTGTACTTAAACGTTGAATTGCGATTGATACGTTACTTCTACTTACCCTGGTTAATACCCTCATTAATGACTTCGTTTCTTTCTCGTTCGTAGGTGTCATAGCTTTTTTGATACTGAGCTTCGCACTCTTCTCGTTGTGCGCCATAAAGTTTACGGCACTCTTGAAGACGGTTCTCTTGCGTAGCTTCGTACAAATCTTGCGACGTGCAAGCGAATAAAAACGGCGATACCGTTGCCACTACCGCGAGGGATGCGAGTTTGCGATTAAACATAAATTACCTTTGAGAAGAGAACTGCCACACTCGTGGCTAACAGGTATTTGTTATGACGGTTCAAATTCCATTTGGTTCATTGATTCACCCGTGCATTTTTTAGTGCTATCTTCATGCAGGTTTGATAAAAATAGCCCCATAAATAAAGAGTAAATAACCAGTCTTATGATTTCTTGGAAAGTATTAACATTTACTCAGCTCAATACCCATCAGTTGTTCGAGCTTATGAAGCTGCGAGTTGATGTATTTGTGGTAGAACAAACATGCCCATACCCTGAGCTTGATGAAAAAGACAGACATAGCGATACGCGGCATTTATTGGGCTTTACTAACAACAAATTAGTCGCTTATGCCCGTTTGATCCCTGCGGGGGTGAGTTATCCTGGGGTAAGTATTGGCAGAGTGGCTACCCATGCTGACTTCAGAGGCAATGGTGCGGGTATAAGCTTGTTAACTGAGGCGATAAAACAGTGTGAAAACCTGTGGCCGAATAAAGATATTGAAATTGGTGCACAAGAATATTTGTTAGCGTTTTATCGTAAGTTTGGTTTTGTGCAAACATCACAAATGTATCTGGAAGATGATATACCTCATGTGGACATGAAGCGTAAAGCCGTAGTTTGATTCAAGTATCGCCTGGGTATTTAGGGGGGGAGATAATTAGGGCTGGTAGTTAATTAGGGCGGGTAAACGCCCGCCCTAAAAAAAACGGTAATTATTGTTGCTTAGGTAGCATGTCTACCAATTCGTTAAGGTCATTTACTTTGTAATCGGGTGCAATAGCCAGTGGATACAATACCTTGCCTGGGCGGGCAATAAAGGCGGCTTGCCAACCGGCTTGTTTAGCGCCAGCAATATCCCAACCATGTGCAGCAACTAGCATCGCATCTTCGGGTTTAACCCCCATTTTTTCAGCGGCCCATGCATAAGTGCGAAGATCAGGTTTGTATAGGTTGATATCTTCAACACTTAAGCGGTGTTCAAAAAAATCCAGTAAGTCAGCGTTTTTAAACTGGGTATACACGCCTTTGTTTGAAGAGTTGGTCAAGCTTACCAGTGTATAGCCTTTGTCTTTTAACGCTTGTAAACCACTACGCACATCTGGGTGTGGTGGCAAACTACGAAGTGGGGTAACAATGGCCGTTTTCGCTTGTTCTTGAGTAAGCGAGATGCCTTCTATCTCAGCCACCATTAGCAATGACGCCACACCAATTTCACCGAAAGTGTGAAAACGTTGGGTGGTAGAGTCTACCAATGAGTGATGCAACATGGTTGAAAACCACAAAGGGAGTAGTTCATTACGCCCGCCTAATGCTTCTCCCACTGAGCTTCGCATTGCAGTCAGATCTAGCAGGGTTTCGT
Source organism: Alteromonas sp. KS69 (assembly GCF_003989595.1). Classification (NCBI taxonomy): domain Bacteria; kingdom Pseudomonadati; phylum Pseudomonadota; class Gammaproteobacteria; order Alteromonadales; family Alteromonadaceae; genus Alteromonas; species Alteromonas sp. KS69. Next base: position 63,200 of record NZ_PYHU01000007.1, read on the forward strand.
TCACATCGAAGAATATAACTTTTGGGGCTGATGGCTTACCCGTTTCCATGTTGCTGTCTGCAGGTTGTTGAGCATAGCTTGAAAATAACGGTAGTGTGAGTAGTACCGCAGTAATAAATCGTTTCATAAGGTGTCCTCTTCTAATGAGCAAGGTAAGTGAGCGAATAATAAGAGTGGGTTTTACCAATGATATAAAAATAGACGTTCATATTTTGAATGATTGCTCAAAACGATAAAGGAGATTGCAGTAGGGTTCAATAACTTTTTGAGTGTTTGTTCAAAATTGCTATGATGTAAATAGAAAAAATAGGAAATAAGCGAACGAAAGGTACCTGTGATGGCTAAAGCACAATTTGATAAAAACAGTATATTGGATAAAACGATTATGCTGTTTTGGCAGCAAGGCTACCATGGAACATCGATGCAAGACGTTACCGCTACCACAGGGTTAAAGCCGGGCAGCTTGTACAACAGTTTTGGCAATAAAGAGCAGCTGTTTATTGCCAGTTTGGAACGTTACGCACAGCGTAGCGCTGACAAAATGAAGCTTGCGATGTCATATGGCACAGGTGAGGGCATTGTTATGCTGCTGACCGACATGGTGGCAGCAAGAGGGAAGAAAGACTACGCAAGCTGCTTTATCATTAAAACCCAACTAGAACTTACCAGTACGGAGCCTAAGCTCGCTAAGCTTGCTGGAGACTATTTAAGCCGTACTAAAGCGCAGTACAAACTGGCGATTGCCAGCGAATACGGTGAAGCGCTGAGTGAGGTGTATGCCACGTCGGTCATGATGGCTATTTTCGGTATTCGGGTTTACGGATATCAGCAACCAAACGAGGCCGATGTGCTTGAAAGCCTCAGGCTGTCTTTACACTGGTTGCCTTGGACAAAGCACTAAATTAACGTCGCTAAGGCGATATCGGTTTGCCTAGTCAGTTCACCGTTAATCTTCCAGTGGTCAGGGCTCCAACCGGCTAAAAATCGATTAAAATCAGCGCAGGCAATAGGATATAGCGCTCGCCACTCCCGTTCTATTTCTTTATGTTGTGATTGGTATTTTGTGCCTATTAGTTGGCTGCTTAGGCACTCGAAATAGTAATCCAAACAATGAGTAGTGTGGGTTCGTTGATTGCTTTCACTTAATGCGCTGCCAATAAAATAAGCAACGTCTTTTATTCCTACACCTAATCCAGTGTATTGAAAATCCACACCACCGCATCGGGTAAAGTCGGGGGTAAAGCAAAAGTTGGCAACCTTGGCATCACCGTGTAATAAGGTTTGAAAGCGTGCTGATGAAAGTTGGGTCGACAATCTGCTAGCTTCCCGTTTTAAAGGCCCATCTACCATCGCTTGCCATTCATCTTGTCGTGTACTCAAATGCCAGTAAGTGCCTTCGGGCCAGACATTCGTGTCAACAATACCCATGAAGCGAGCATGAAATGCTGCCAGCCAACGCAATACCGATTGCGCTTGTTTTACACTTAGCGAAGTGGCACGTGTTGTCAATCCCCCGTTATCTAGATCATCCATTACTAAGATATGTGCATTGCTATCGTTTTCACCGCTAGCGGCTGCTAAGCACATAGGGGTTAAGCAGTCTGCGTTAGTGCTAGGTTGCAAACGGGTGTAAAAGTAGTGCTCTACCTGAAATGATCGGCATTTTCTAAGGTGACTGGTATTGGTTTGCCATCCTTTTGGGTGGCTAATTTGTGAAGAGGGTTGAACGCACTTGGCCACTACAGGTATTGAAGTGTTCTTAGCGTTATCAAACAGGGTTGCACGAAAGCATGCGCCATAACCACTCCATAGTGACTGAATCAGCACTGGGGAACGCACTTCTTTTTGAGTGGTTCTTTCTAACCAATCAATCAAGCTGGGTTTAACTTTATCCAACGTTTTATTCCCACTGTTCAGCAATATGAATGACCATTAAAAAAGCCGCAATTAAGCGGCTTCTTATCGTGTGTAAACAACCTTAGTTCCTAGTAATAACGCTAGTCAAGGATGACTAGCGCTATCACTAACTAGGGTTGCTAGTCACGCTCAGGCGTTTTCATCAACACTGGTTGGCAGTGTTGTTGGTGCTGATGCGGCGGCACTTGCCTTCGCAATAGCTGCGCTTCTACCCGATACTATAATAGCTGGGCGGCTATCGTCAGACTTAGCGGTAAGCGCCACGTCATTGAACGTGTCATCAACCGATGCTGGTGCTGCCATTGGCGCAGATGCATTAATACGACCACGGCTGCTAGCTGCTACACCTGTAGTAATAGGCTTAGATACCGCTGCTTTGGCTTTCTTAAGGTTCGCTTTTGGCGCAGGTTTAGGCTTAGGTTCACTTGCTGCTTTAGCAGAATCTTCACCTAGGTTAATTTCAACCTGTTTAGGTGCATCTTCAGCGGCAGGAGCAGGAGTAACATCAGCTTTAGCTGGCTTAGGTGCGTCCGCTTCACTTTTAGGCGAAGCTAGCTCGAACTGCATTTCGTCTTGAACTACTTCAGCTACTGGCGCTTCTGGCTTGGCCGATGCGGTTTCTGTTGTTGCAGGTTCTGCTTTTTCTTCCGACGGCGCTAGTACACCAGGCTTAGTGGCTTGAGTGTCTTCCGCTTTAGCCGCAGAAGGCGCTTCAGCATTATCGGTACTTGCATCAACAGCAGCAGGCTGGGCATTCTCATTTTGAGTGTGCGCAGTGTCTGCCCCAAGTTTACCAGGCATAGCCGCTTGCGTATCTTCCGCAGGGGGTGCTGATTCACTAGTATCGGCGGCAGGAGCCGTTGAAGCTGGTATTTCTTGTGACGATGTAGTTTCAACGTTTGCTGTTGACTGTTCACCTACTGGGGCGATGTTGTCATCATTAGACTGCTGCGCTTCCTTCTTGCGGCGCTGACCAGCTGCACGAACATGACGAGGAGAGCGACGCGAACGGCCACGGCTTTCATGTTTTTGCCCATTTTCATCAGTGTCGTTGTTCGATTGCTCTGAAGAAGATTGAGCATCTTGTTCAGTGGTCGACTCAACGTCAGCTGGCTGAGAGGCTTGTGTTACAGGCGCTGCTGATTCAGAAGCTGCTGGTGCATCAGTTGACTGAACTGGTGAAGTATTAACCTCTTCAGTTTCAGCAGGGGCTGCTTTAGCAGGTTTAGGCTTATCAACTGCAAGAGATTTAACTGGTTTGCTAGCCGGTGCTTCGTTTGACTGTGTATTGTCATCTTTTTTCACACGTACGCTGCGACGAGTATCTCTGCGTTTGCGGCGCTCAGCCACTTCTTGTTTCTTCTGCGCTTCTTGAGGCTTAGCATCTTGAGACTTCCTGTCTTGGGTCTTAGGTGCTTCGTCTTGCGCGTTATCTCTGCTTTGGTCTTGCTTAGGCTTCTGAGTCTCGTCACGAGGTTTACGAGGCTTACGAGGCTTATTGTTACTTGCGCGTGGCTTGTCGTCCTGCTCAGAACGTGGCGTACGCTGTTCTTGTTCGCCATCTTTGTTTTGAGGCTGGTTACGACGTGTGTTCTTTCTTGGCTTACGGCGACGATCATCACCATTGCGATTGCGAGACTGATTGCCACCACGATTATTGCGGCTTTCAGATTGCTTCTGCTTTTCTTTTTCTTTCGCTTCAGCTTCTGCTTTCGCTTTCTCGTCTTCACCACCAAGCACATCACCTAACCATTTACCTATGCGGGCAAATAGTGATGGTGAGCTTTCAGCTTTAGCTTCAGGTGTTTCTGCTTTAGGCGCAACAACAGGTGCCGCGGTAGGCGCAACTAGCCCTTTCAATGCTGGCTCTTCACGCTTAACCGGCACTGACGTTGTGGTTTCAGTTTCCGTTTCAACCGTTGGCATTAACTCTACTTCGTAGCTTGCGTCATCTAGAATATCATCTGGACGGCGGCGAGTGACTTGGTAGTGAGGTGTTTCAAGGTTGGCGTTAGGGATAAGTAATAAGTTAACCCCATGACGCTTTTCTAAGCTTTGAATTGCTTTACGCTTTTCATTAAGCAAGTAGGTTGCTACTGATACAGGAAGCTGTGCTTCAATTTGGCCTGTGTTTTCTTTAATGCTTTCTTCTTCAAGAATACGCAAAATAGACAGCGCTAATGACTCGGTACCACGAATGGTGCCGTGTCCTGAACAGCGAGGGCACACATGGTGCGCTGAATCACCCAATGATGGACGTAAACGCTGACGTGACATTTCAAGCAAGCCAAAGCGAGAAATACGGCCTAGTTGAACGCGAGCACGATCGCTGCGAACCGCGTCTTTCATGCGGTTTTCAACTTCACGTTGGTGACGTACTGGGGTCATATCGATAAAATCGATAACAACCAAGCCACCTAAGTCGCGTAAACGAAGTTGACGGGCAATTTCGTCAGCGGCTTCAAGGTTTGTATTTAATGCCGTTTCTTCAATATCTCCACCTTTTGTTGCGCGGGCAGAGTTAATATCAATAGAAGTAAGCGCTTCAGTAGGGTCGATAACAATTGAACCACCAGATGGTAAGCGAACTTCACGTTGGAAGGCAGACTCAATTTGGCTTTCAATTTGATAATGACTGAACAAAGGTACTTCGCCACGATAAAGCTTAACGCGGCTAGCGAAGTCAGGGCGCACTAGTTGGATGTGCTGCAGCGCTTGTTCGTAGATGCTGGTTTTATCAATTAAAATTTCACCAATATCGCGACGTAGATAGTCACGAATTGCACGTACAATTACGTTACTTTCTTGGTGAATTAAGAAGGGCGCTTCACGCTCTTCAGCCACTTTAGAAATTGCTTCCCAATGGGTAAGTAGTACTTTTAAATCCCACTCTAATTCTTCGTAAGATTTGCCTACGCCAGCGGTACGAACGATTAAGCCCATGCCATCAGGCAGGTCTAGTTTGTTCAAAGATTCTTTAAGTTCTGTACGCTCATCACCTTCGATACGACGAGAAATACCGCCAGCACGAGGGTTGTTTGGCATTAATACTAAGTAGCTACCAGCCAGCGATAAGAAAGTAGTAAGCGCTGCGCCTTTTTGGCCACGTTCTTCTTTATCAATTTGAATGATAACTTCTTGGCCTTCCTTAATAACATCTTTGATGTTTGGACGGCCTTCGAAACGGTAGCCTTTAGGGAAGTAAGTGCGAGCGATTTCTTTAAGAGGTAGGAAACCGTGGCGATCTGCGCCGTAGTCTACGAATGCCGCTTCGAGGCTTGGCTCAACGCGGGTTATTTTACCTTTGTAAATGTTTGCTTTTTTCTGTTCGTGCCCAGGACTTTCGATGTCCAAATCGTATAACCGCTGCCCATCAACAAGGGCAACACGCAACTCTTCTAATTGAGTTGCATTAATTAACATTCTTTTCATTGTATCTAACTCTGTTTTTAATACAGCCGTCCAGATACAAAATTAAAGTGACATGTACAAACCCTCACCGCGCAACCTCACGATTGTACGGGGACCTTGTTGTAACGCCGCATTATCCTTGAACTTACGCGGCATGTAACGTTTTTCGTTACTCGTTCCGCGTTTTATATTGTTCTTAAGGATGTCGGGAGCGACATACCCTTATCTCTATCTATCTTTTTAACAAACACCGCTCTTAGGCTGGCGCTTGTTTGTCAATTCAATTCTGTTAGCTAAACGGCGAACTTATTTTATGTTCGCAAACAGCATCTGAATTATCTAACGGCAGTGTAGTCGTTGCCTCTATAATTCTCGTTCCAGATATAAAATTGCGTGTTCATTGAATAATGCAATTGGAACGTGACGCTGTTCTTATGGATAACAAAAGTGGCGAAATAAACGGGTAACGAATTAACCTGCTCTAAATGCTCACTATGTTAAATGTTGTGTTTCACCGGCATGATTTGGCCGCGTAAAATACAGTTTTTATTATGGCATCAAAGGTTCAATTTAAGCAAGGTGTGAGGGGTAAATAAGCCCAGATAATGCGGTTTTTCTGTGCTAAATGCTCGTTTAGTATCAAAAGTAGTCAAAGGGTTTTATTTTTAAGGCACATCAAAGTTTCTGTATCGGTCTGCTTTTGCAATGCGTTATAATGGAGTTTATGAAAGAACAAACCCAACAATCAGTCCGTTTCGTTACCGTTGAACCCGATTTAGCAGGGCAACGTGTAGACAATTTTTTGCGCACCCAATTAAAGGGTGTGCCCAAAAGCATGATCTATCGCATTTTGCGTAAAGGTGAAGTGCGCGTAAATAAGGGCAGGGTAAAACCCGAATATAAACTCGTTGCCGATGATGTGGTGCGTATCCCACCAGTGCGAGTTTCTGAAGGTACACCTGGACCGTCGCCAAAACTCGATAAAATTGCAGCGCTTGAATCTCAAATATTATTTGAAGACGAGCGCATTATAGTGATTAACAAGCCTTCAGGTATTGCCGTCCATGGTGGTAGTGGTTTGAGTTTTGGTCTTATTGAAGGTTTACGGGCACTGCGTCCCGATGCCAACTTTATGGAATTGGTACACCGTTTAGACAGAGACACCTCTGGCTGTATTCTTATTGCTAAGAAACGCTCGGCGCTTCGTCATATGCATGAGCAGTTGCGTACCGGTAAAATGGATAAACGCTACCAAGCCCTAGTGGCGGGGCAGTGGCCTGACAATCGCTTTAAAGTAAAAGCGCCCCTTCGTAAGAATGTGTTGCAATCGGGTGAACGCATGGTGAGCGTAAGTGAAGATGGTAAGCCATCTGAAACCCGCTATCGCATATTGCAAAAGTTCGACACCGCTACTTTGGTAGAGGCTTCACCTATTACAGGTAGAACCCATCAAATCCGAGTGCACTGTTTACACGCTGAGCATCCTATTGCATGCGACCCTAAATACGGTGATACCGAGTTTGATGAGTCTATGCGTCAAAAAGGCTTAAATCGCCTATTTTTGCACGCACATAGCATTTCGCTAATTCACCCTGGCACAGAAGAGCGGGTTAAATTTACCGCACCGTTAGATGCCACGTTAACCAATACCCTTAAAGCCTTGTCATAAAGCTTTTAGGGTATTCGGTAAGTTTACTTATTAATTAAGTACTATTTATTTATATAGATTCTTTATATAGAAGGAACGCTGTAACTATGCGCTATAAGTTGGTTATTTTTGATTGGGACGGCACCTTAATGGACTCTGCCGATAAAATTATCAACTGTATGCAGATAGCAGCAAAACACTGTGACATGCCGGTTCCAAGTGCTGATGCGGTAAGTCACATTATAGGTATTAGCTTAAAACCTGCTATTAAGCAGTTATTTGGTATTAACGATGATGCCCTTGCTGAGCGCTTAGTACTGGCTTATAAAGAAGCCTTTGTAAGCCATGATGCTACGCCGTGCCCGTTGTTTAATGGTGTAGAAGATTTGTTATCAGCACTAAAGGCAAAGGGAGCTACCCTTGCTGTAGCAACAGGGAAAGCGCGAAGAGGTCTTGATAGGGCCTGGTCGCAAACCGAGACTGGCCACTTTTTTAGTGCGTCACGATGCGCTGATGATGCGCAGTCTAAACCGTCACCTGACATGCTACTGCAAATTTTAGACGAGCTAAATATTAGTGCGAATGATGCCGTCATGATTGGCGACACCACTTACGATATGCAAATGGCAAAATCTATTGGTATGCGCAGAATAGGGGTTTCTTACGGGGTGCATGCACAAGTTCACCTTGAAGCGTTGGCGCCTGAAACCATTGTGCATTCCATTGGCGAACTTCAGCAGTTTTTGCTCCGCTAGTTTGGCGTTCAATAGCAAAGCAAATCTTCATCCGCTAGGCCTTGGCAGTAGCTAGGTCTAGCAAATCGATATTAAAATGTTTGTCTAGCATATTATGTAGCAGCATAACGGGAAGCCCTATTAACGTATTCGGGTCGCGGCTGGTAATACGTTCAAACAATAAGGCCCCCATGCCTTCACATTTGAAACTCCCCGCACAATCAAGTGGCATTTCGGCTTCAACGTAAGCACGTAGTTGTGCTTCTTTATGGCTACGAAAATACACACAGGTTTCTTCAGCCCGAGTAATAGTGTCTAAATTGCTAGTAAGGATGTCGGGTAGGTCTTCGTCGTTTTCAGCTTTACATAAACTTATCGCGGTATAAAAATACACCGATTTTCCTTGGCACATTTTCAGTTGCGCTACGGCGTTTTCAACTGTTCCCGGCTTGCCTAGTATAATTTTGCCATCAGGACCTTCGACAGAAGCAACTTGATCGCTTCCAATTACAATTCTCCCTGGCTGCTGTTGGGCAATCTTTTTAGCTTTTTCGAACGCTAAACGTTTGCACAACGCAAGGGGTGTTTCGTCGGGTAGGGGAGTCTCATCTATATCTGGTTTGCTTATTTCAGCTTGAATGCCAATATTCGACAATAATTGCTGGCGGTACTTAGATGATGAAGCTAGAACGAGTGTGGTCATACTACAAAACCTCAATCTTACATTAAGTGTTAATTAACCGGTCTACGCGTTGTGTGTCCTCTTACGCAAGCCTGTGCTTATCCTTAAACACTGAACTCCTTTTTATCTGGCTTATTTTTCGAGTAACCCCAAAAAAAACCACCAAAAACCTTTAAATTACTCATAAAGAGTAATTACAACTTACCTTAAATATAGCGTGTTTTTATAAATGAGCGTAATGCCGTTTGCCAACTTGGTTTGTTTTGACAATACGCCATTTTACCAACCTTCCGCTATTTTAAACACATCATGTTCTTTTTACTTGTTATTTGGGGCTATTCCCTTAAAATTCGGTTTATGAAAAGAAGTACAAAATCGCTAAATTATTATACAAAAACGCCCATTAAATCTTTGACAGTGGGACGTGGAATCTATAGAATGCGCGCCCTATGCAGAAAGTGAAACTCCCTCATACGGTCGAACCGACCAGCAGCGCTATGAAACGTTCCGATTATCGGGGTGTTCTTGTGTCTGAAGATATGGAACGATTGAGTGGGGCAGTTGTCCGATGTAGTGAATATGTGAACGTCGATGTGCAGTTCAAAAAAGACGAGCAGGGTCTTACTGTATTTCACGGTCATTTAGACACTCAGGTAACACTTCTCTGCCAGCGGTGTAATGGTGAATTTGATACCACACTTGATGTGGATTTTTGTTTTACTCCAGTGCAGGGAGAAGAACGAAATGAAGAAGATCCAATACCCGAGGCTTACGAACCGGTAGAGGTCAACGACCACGGAGAAGTTAATCTGCTTCAGATATTTGAAGACGAGTTACTTTTATCTTTGCCCATCGTACCCCTTCATGCAGAGGAGGAGTGCTCAGTGTCTAAAGATGATATGTCATTTGGAAAGATTGAACCGGAACAAGAGCGAGAAAACCCTTTCGCGGTTTTGAAAGAACTTAAGCGAGACCAGGAGTAAGTTATGGCTGTACAAAAAAATCGTAAAACGCGCTCTAAGCGTGGCATGCGTCGTTCACACGATGCATTGACAGCGTCGACTTTGTCTGTCGACCCTACGTCGGGTGAAACACACCGTCGTCACCACGTGACAGCTGACGGTTATTACAAAGGCAATAAAGTAGTCGGCGCGTAATTCGGCGTCTACATTTTGTCTAAGCTAACCATCGCGTTAGATATCATGGGGGGCGATCATGGTCCCCCTGTTATCCTTTCTGCGGCTGTAAAGGCCATTGAACTTCATTCTGACGTTCATTTTTTGCTATGCGGCGACCAAGCCGTTATATCCCCAGCAATCCAAAATCTCACCGCTTCCCAACGAAGTCGGGTAACCGTATCTCATTGCGACCAAGTGGTTGAAATGGGTGAGGCGCCTACCTCTGCGTTACGCAATAAAAAACGCTCTTCAATGCGCCGTGTGATTGAATATGTTCAAAGCAACGAAGCCGATGCATGTGTAAGTGCAGGCAATACTGGCGCGCTCTTAACCTTATCGTTCTACTTATTAAAAACCTTGTCGGGTATTGATAGGCCAGCACTTATCAGCATGATGCCCACCGCGAGTCACCATAATGTATTCTTGCTCGATTTAGGCGCGAATGTGAATTGCACGCCTGAAATTTTATTTCAGTACGGTGTGATGGGTTCGGTGTTAGCGCAAGAAGCCGCGGGTATTCCTTCGCCGCGAGTTGCCTTATTAAACGTGGGTGAAGAAGATATAAAAGGAAATGCGTACGTAAAGTTAGCCGACCAACTATTTAAAGATGCACCAGGCATTAACTACATTGGCTATGTAGAAGGTGATGACATCTTTACCGATAAAGCCGATGTGGTGGTAACTGACGGTTTTACCGGCAATGTTGCGCTTAAATCCAGTGAAGGCCTAGCCAAGTTAGTCATTAATGAAGTGAAGCGCCAGTCACAAAAGAACTTTTATACGCGGCTAATGGCCAAAATTGCTTTTCCATTGCTCAAATCTATCTATAACAGCGTGAACCCCGACCAGTATAATGGTGCGAGTCTGATAGGATTGCGCGGCATTGTTATCAAGAGTCATGGAAATGCATCTAAAGACGCCTTTTATTACGCCATTGTGCAAGCAATGAAAGAAGCAAAGATGCGAGTTCCAGACAAGATAAAAACGAAGATAGAAACGGTTTTATTGGAGCAGCTTTGAGCAAATATTCTCGATTTATCGGTACTGGAAGTTATTACCCTAGTGATATACGAACCAATGCCGATTTGGAAGTTATGGTTGATACCAGTGATGAATGGATCACTGATAGAACCGGTATTAAAGAACGCCGAATTATAGGTGCTGAAGAAACCGCTGCGACCATGGGGGCAGAGGCAAGTAAGAAAGCCATAGAGATGGCAGGCATCGACCCTCAATCAATTGACATGATAGTGTGTGCTACTACGAGCGGACGCTATGCACTTCCTAGCACGGCCTGTGAAATCCAGCGCATTTTAGGTATTAACGGTATTCCTGCTTTTGATGTGGCTGCTGCGTGTGCGGGTTATTGCTACGCATTAAGTGTGGCCGACCAATACATCAAATCTGGCATGGCTAAGCGTATCTTAGTTATTGGTACAGATTGTCTTAGCCGTTTGATAGCACCTGAAGATCGCACTATGGTCATTCTTTTTGGTGACGCCGCGGGTGCCACTATTATAGAAGCCAGTGATGAGCCGGGTATCTTATCTACTCATATAAATGCCGATGGTTCTTACGGCGATTTACTTTACGTTGGAAACCCTACGCGTGGTGATGAAGCATCAGTACACGAAAATTGGGGCGTTATGCGCGGAAACGAAGTTTTCAAAGTTGCCGTGAACAAATTGTCTGAAGTGGTTGAGCAAACCCTTGCGGCCAACAATATGCAAAAATCTGATCTGGATTGGCTAGTGCCTCACCAAGCGAATTTCAGAATTATTAAAGCGACAGCCAAAAAATTAGATATGTCGTTAGACCAAGTGGTAGTGACGTTAGAAAAATACGGTAATACATCCGCAGCCACAGTACCCACAGCACTAGATACCGCTATTCGCGATGGTCGCATTAAGCGTGGGCAACATTTATTATTAGAAGCATTCGGCGGCGGTTTTGCTTGGGCATCTGCGCTGGTACGATACTAGTTTCTTCTATCAGTCTTATTGAATTCGTTGTATTCAAAAATTCGTTGTATACAAAAAATAATAAGGAACAACAATGACAAAAACAGCCTGCGTCTTTCCTGGGCAGGGCTCACAATCGGTGGGCATGCTTAAAGAGTTGGCCGACAGCCATCCTTCGGTTTTAGATACCTTCAAAGAAGCTTCAGACGTATTAGGTTACGATCTTTGGGATCTGGTACAAAACGATACCGATGGAAAATTGAACGAAACTCATATTACTCAGCCAGCTTTGCTTGCTGCTAGTGTTGCGACTTGGCGCGTATTAGAAGCACAAGGCATTGAAGTGAGCTATTTAGCGGGACACAGTTTGGGTGAGTATTCAGCCCTAGTATGTGGCGGTGCTATGTCTTTTGCTGATGCGATAAAGCTGGTTGAAGCTCGTGGTCAATATATGCAAGAGGCGGTGCCAGCGGGTGCCGGTGCTATGTATGCCATTATTGGCTTAGACGACAATACCATTGCCAACGTGTGCCACCAAACGGCGATTGCGACAGGCGATGTAGTGTCTCCGGTTAATTTTAACTCGCCAGGGCAAGTGGTTATTGCTGGCGAAAAAGTGGCCGCTGAGCAAGCTGCTGCGGCGTGTAAAGAAGCGGGTGCCAAGCGAGCTCTTCCATTATCGGTAAGTGTGCCTTCGCACTGCGAACTCATGCGCCCCGCTGCTGACAAGTTAGAAGATGCGCTGGCGTCAACAAGCGTTCATACCCCTGCAATCAATATCATTAATAATGTTGATGTGACCATTGAAACTGACGGTGCATCAATAAAAAGTGCGTTGGTACGCCAATTATATTGCCCTGTTCAGTGGACGCGTACCGTGGAGTATTTGGCTGCAGCAGGTGTTGAACGTATCATTGAAGTAGGCCCAGGTAAGGTACTTACAGGATTAAATAAACGCATTAATAAAAGTTTAGAATCCATTGCTGTAAACACCCCAGAAAGTGTGGAAGCATTAAAACAATAAGGAAACGCTATGAGTCAGTTAGAAGGCAAAGTAGCACTGGTAACAGGCGCTAGCCGAGGCATTGGTAAAGCCATTGCTAGTCAGCTTGCAGCGCAGGGTGCTACGGTTGTAGGCACCGCTACAAGCGAGAGTGGTGCAAGTGCAATTACTGAATATTTATCTGAATTTGGTGGCAAAGGTATTGCACTAAATGTTACCGATAAAGACAGTATAGATGCTATAATCAAGGAAATTAATGACACCTTCGGTGGCATTGATATTTTGGTTAATAATGCAGGTATTACTCGTGATAACTTGTTAATGCGTATGAAAGATGACGAATGGCAAGACATCATTAATACTAACCTTACAGCCATTTTTACGCTGTCAAAAGCAGTACTTCGCGGTATGATGAAGAAACGCTTTGGCCGTATTGTAAATATCGGTTCTGTGGTGGGTAGTTCGGGTAATGCTGGGCAAGCAAACTACGCAGCAGCGAAAGCAGGTGTTATTGGTTTTTCGAAATCTATGGCACGTGAAGTGGCTTCTCGTGGTATAACTATTAATGTTGTTGCGCCTGGTTTTATCGATACCGACATGACAAAATCATTGACGGACGATCAAAAAAGCGCAATTTTTAAAGATATTCCTGCTAACCGTTTAGGTGAACCTGATGAAATAGCAGCCACTGTTGCCTTTTTAGTGAGCAGCGGTGCAGCCTATATTACAGGCGAAACTATCCATGTAAACGGTGGTATGTATATGGGTTAAATTCACGAAAATTGTGAATTTAACTGTGTTTGGGGTGGATTTTCCCCGAACTTGGATGTAAAAATAGAACATTAAGAATTTGGGATGCCGCTGGTTTGACCAGAAAATTTGTTTAAACTGGTGCTTGCAAGCTTGTACCTTGCAAAATAAACTAGCGGCACTTTGACTATCTAGTGACGTTTAAGGGAAACCTAGAATTATGAGTAACATTGAAGAACGCGTTAAGAAAATTATCATTGAACAACTTGGCGTAAAAGAAGAAGAAGTAAAAGCTGAAGCTTCATTCGTTGATGATTTGGGCGCAGACTCACTTGACACTGTTGAGCTAGTAATGGCGTTAGAAGAAGAATTTGATACTGAAATTCCTGACGAAGAAGCAGAAAAAATTACTACTGTTCAGTCAGCTATTGACTACATCAATGCTAACAAAGACGCTTAAGTCTTCGTTACAGTAAATTAAAAAACGGCTCTCTTTAGAGCCGTTTTTGTATTCCCACCTTATTGGTTCCAATGCGAGGGCTTTTTGTGACAAAACGTCGCGTAGTGGTTACTGGTCTTGGCATGCTTTCACCTTTGGGTCTTTCTGTAGATGAGACTTGGCGTCGTCTGTTAGCAGGCGAAAGCGGTATTGGTGAAATCACCCACTTTGATTGCAGTGACTATTCCACCCGTTTCGCAGGTCAAGTTGATAACTTTGACCCGCAGGAATATATCGAAAAGAAAGAAACGAAAAAAATGGACAGGTTTATTCAGCTGGGTATTGCAGCGGGTAAACAGGCCATGGCTGATTCGGGCTTAACGATAACTGAAGAAAATGCACACCGTGTTGGTGTAGCTATTGGTTCAGGCATCGGTGGGCTAGAACAAATTGAACAAAACCACACTAAATTAATGAATAGCGGTCCTAAGCGCGTTTCTCCATTTTTTGTGCCTTCCACTATTACCAATATGATTTCAGGCTTTTTGTCTATCATGGAAGGGCTTAAAGGGCCAAACTTAAACGTTGTGACGGCGTGTACCACTGGTGTGCATAACATTGGTATTGCTGCGCGTACTATCGCGTATGATGATGCAGATGCCATGCTAGCAGGCGGTTCAGAAGCGTCTATTACGCCATTAGGTATTGCGGGTTTTGCTGCGGCACGTGCATTGTCTGCACGAAACGACGATCCTCAAGGGGCTAGTCGCCCTTGGGATAAAGATCGTGATGGTTTCGTGATGGGCGAAGGTGCTGGCGTAGTAATGCTAGAAGAATACGAAGCGGCGAAAGCCCGTGGTGCAACCATTTACGCTGAACTTGTTGGTTTTGGGATGAGTGGCGATGCCTATCATATGACATCACCACCTGCTGACGGTGAAGGTGCAGCGGCTTCAATGAGTAACGCTATTCGCGATGCAAAAATTGAGAGCAGCAAAATTGGCTACGTTAACGCGCATGGTACATCTACACCAGCGGGTGATATAGCAGAAGTAGCAGCGGTTAAGCGCGTCTTCAACGAACATGCGCATAACATGCTGGTAAGCTCTACTAAGTCGATGACAGGTCATTTACTTGGTGCAGCAGGCTCTGTAGAAGCTATTTTCACCATATTGGCACTACGTGACAAAATGGCACCGCCTACCATTAATTTGGATGAACCAAGCGAAGGATGCGATTTAGACTTCGTGGCGAATAAAGCAAAAATGTTTACTTCAGACTATGCGCTGTGTAATTCATTTGGCTTTGGTGGTACTAACGGTTCGCTTATTTTCAAACGAATTTAAGCCCGAGCACACGTTCGGACATCCGTAGTTATTGATTAAAGGCAGCGCAAGCTGCCTTTCTTGTCTGCGCACAACAACTTGGTATACTGCACGGCAGACGTTAATTATTAGAGCTAGTTGTGAAAATAGTCGCAAATACCGACACCGCATCTTCAACCCCTTCATCCGCCGATGCAATTGCCTTAAACGACAGGGCACTGAACTATGGTGATGGCGTTTTTACTACTATGTGCGTTAGCCAGGGGAAAGTAGAACTTCTGTCTTTTCATCTTGCTAGGCTCAATCATGATGCTAAAGCGTTAGCCATTTCCCTCGACATGACTGCACTTAGACAGGCAATTGATGTTTATGTCAGCGCACTTACCGAATCTCTTGAACACCTCAGCATTAAAAGAGTAATGAAGGTTCATGTGTCTTCAGGAGAGGGCGGTCGTGGGTACGCACGAGATAGCCAAGCTCCGGCCATTGTTCGGTTTTCCACCCATACGTATCCTGCGCATTATTCTGAACTTGCCGTTAGTGGTTTAACCCTAATAAACGCGAAAACACCTTTGGCCATACAGCCTTTGCTGGGTGGTATTAAACATATGAACCGGTTAGAGCAGGTATTGGTTAAGCGTGAAGTTGTTGAGGCGAATGCCGATGATGCCTTGGTGTTCGACACGCAAGGGCACCTTATTGAAGCCAGTGCGGGAAACGTATTTTTTCAAACCGATACTGGATGGCACACACCAAAGGTAAATAACTGCGGTGTAAATGGTGTTGTGCGCCAGTGCTTGTTAAGTACGTTGGAAAAAAATTCGGTAAACGAAAGCCTAACTAACGCTGATGTTATTGGCGACAACGCCTTAAACGTTTATGAAGGCGAATACACTCTGGCTGATATCGCTAATGCCACGGCAATGGTGATCACCAATGCCTTAATGGGCGTAATGCCAGTTAATAAAGTTGTGCTAAACGACGGAAAAACGAGTGATGAGTTAGCATTTAGTGCGTCTCATGAAGGGGCAAAGCGCCTTGCTAAGTTAGTATTAGATAAAATTCAGGACGATCATGCGAATAGTTATTAGCATTGGGATAATGCTAGCGCTTGTTGTGGGTGCAATTACCTTTGGTGTTTTATATGTAAATGGGCAAGCTTCATCGCCCATGTCGATTTCTCAACCGCAGCTTTATACGGTAGAAAAGGGCAGTAACGGATACAAGGTGGTAAGGGAGCTTCGGGCACGGGAGTTAATCGATAGCCCTGAATTAGCAACAAAACTTTGGCTCAAGTTTTTTGCTGCCAATACCCATGTAAAATCGGGTACATACCGCTTAACACCTGGGCTATCACTACGAGAAGTATTCGGTATATTAAGCCGTGGTGAAGAGCACTATTTTGCCGTGAGCTTGGTAGAAGGACTGACACTAAAAGAGTGGTTGGTTACGTTAAAGGCGAAAACTGAACTTATCAACGATGTATCGCTGGATCAGGTTGAAGAGACAATTAATATCACAAGCTCGGTAAATGAGGAAAAAGCGCCAATGCTATGGCTGAACGAAGCTAGCAGCGCCGAAGGCTTATTTTTAGCTGATACGTATTTCTTTACCGCTAACACTGCGGCCAGTAGCATTTTAAAACGCGCACACAAGGCCATGTTAGATTATGTCGAAACCCAGTGGCAGCAACGGCAAGAAGATTTGCCATTGAACTCACCGTACGACGCCCTAATATTGGCAAGTATTATTGAAAAAGAAACCGCAGTGAGTGCAGAACGAACCAAAATAGCGGGGGTATTTGTAAACCGACTGCGGAAAAATATGCGATTACAAACCGATCCCACTGTTATTTACGGTATTGGTGATACGTATGATGGTAATATTACCCGTAAGCACCTTCGTACGCCCACACCTTACAACACGTATACAATTAAAGGTTTGCCGCCCACGCCTATCGCGATGGCGGGTAAGGATGCCATTTGGGCCGCGTTAAACCCAATGGAAACCGATGCCTTGTATTTTGTGGCTAGAGGTGATGGTAGCCATGAATTTTCATCTTCGCTGGCAGCCCATAATGCAGCTGTGCGAAAATATCAGTTAAATCGAAAATAATAAGTCCAGCAACGAATAATTATGAACGGAAAGTTTATTGTAGTAGAGGGCCTTGAAGGGGCCGGAAAAAGTTCAGTGATTGGGCTTATCGTAAAGCATTTGCAAGAAGCACGTATTGCGGTTGAGCAAACACGCGAGCCTGGCGGTACGCCTATGGCCGAGGCGATACGCGAGTGTGTTAAACACGATTGGGACGAAACCGTAGCCGAAGAAACAGAATTACTGTTGATGTACGCCGCCCGGGTACAGTTATTAACTAACCGTATACTTCCGGCGTTAAATGCAGGGCAGTGGGTAGTAGGTGACAGGCATGATTTGTCTTCACAAGCCTATCAAGGCGGTGGCCGCGGCGTGAGTGCTGATACTATGACTGCCATTAGCAAAATAGCGCTTAACGGTTTTAAACCTAATTTGACCTTGTACTTGGACGTTGAGCCAGCCATAGGGCTAGAACGCGCTAGAGGCAGGGGAGAGCTAGATCGTATTGAACAAGCAGGTTTGGCCTTTTTTGAGCGCACCCGTGAACGGTATTTAAGCTTAGCAGCACAAGACGACAGTATTGTGGTGATTAATGCCATGCAAGCTATGGAAGATGTACATAAAGACGTGATAACCGCTGTGCAGGAGTACCTTTCTTAATGCAATCTGGGCAAATGCTTCCTTGGTTCACGGATACCTATAACGAATTGCTTGTACGCTATTTTAATAACAAGCTGCACCATGCGCTGCTATTCATTGGCGCTAAAGGTATTGGTAAAGCAAAATTGGTTGCTGGGCTGTCGGATACGCTGTTGTGCAAAAAGCCAACCCCTCAAGGTGCGTGCAATGCATGCCAAAGCTGCCATTTGCGTCTTGCTGGTAATCACCCCGATTTTTACGTGTTAGAAAGCGAAAAACAATTGGGCGTGGATAAAATTCGTGAAGGTATTGCCAAGTTAAGCGGCACGGCGCAAATGGGGGGTAATAAGGTATTGGTGATCCCCGTGGCCGATAGCATGACAGAAGCGGCGGCCAATGCACTCTTGAAAACGTTAGAAGAGCCCACCAATAATACTTACTTGCTGCTTATCACTGACAGCCTGAATCGAATAATGCCCACTATTTTGAGTAGATGTGAAAAACATTCACTTGGTCTGCCTGATGTGCAAAGTAGTTTGGACTATTTACAGCAACAAGGCGTACAAGATGCGAGTGAAGCGTTACTAGAAGCCTATGGTTATGCGCCACTTCGTTTAGAAGCAGCACTTAATAGCGAAAGCGATTTTAATTATCGTACCTTTACCGACGGTATGGGCGCACTACTTGCTAGTTCAGGAAGTCAGCAACTTTTAGCACTGGCTAATAAATGGCAAGGTGACGCTGTTCAGGTAGCAACATGGTGTCAACATATGGCGCATAAATCGTATGTAGAACGCCAGCAAGCGCAAGATTACGCACGTTATCGTGCTTGCGTAGACGCAGTAAAAACCTTACAGCACCCAGGGGTGAATAAGTCCATGGTGTTGGTAAGTATTTTGAAACAATTTCAGCGCTAGGCCAGGTTATTATTGGGTTAGCCGTAAAAAAGATAGGTATATTTTGTTCGTAGATTCACATTGTCATTTAGACAGATTAAAGCAATCGCCAGAAGCATTGGCAGAAACTCTTAACTTTGCTCGTACCCGCGGTGTAGAGCACTTTTTATGTGTGTGCGTATCGGTGACCGATTACGACAGCATGTTAGAAACCGTAAAGGACTTCGATGACGTTTCTGTCTCTTGTGGCGTACACCCCCTTCACCAAGAAGATGCATGTACTTATCAAGAGTTACTTGAAAAAGCGCAAGACGATGCGGTAGTGGCCATTGGTGAAACAGGCTTAGATTATTTTTATAGCCCTGAAAGCAAAACGGTTCAGCTAACGTCGTTTGTTGATCATATTAAAGTCGCTAACGAAACGAAAAAACCACTTATTATTCATACCCGTGATGCCCGTGACGACACCATTAATTTGCTGCGCGAACACAAAGCTAGCCATACAAAGGGTGTGCTGCATTGTTTTACCGAATCACTTGAAATGGCGCAGGCGGCCATTGAAATGGATTTCTATATCTCTATCTCAGGCATAGTCACCTTTAAATCCGCCAGTGAATTACAAGAAGTTGTAAAGGCGGTTCCCCTTGAGCGCTTATTAATTGAAACCGATTCGCCTTGGCTTGCACCAGTGCCTCACAGAGGTAAACAAAATCAGCCTGGCTATGTGGTAGAAGTTGCAGAATTCATTGCCGAATTAAAAGGTATTTCGGTGAAGGAATTAGCACGCATTACCACCGAAAACTTCTATACCTTGTTTTCGCTTGTCCAACGTAAAGCCGCTTAAGCGATCGGAGAATTTCAAAAATGCCGCAGTGGCGTACAGGGTTAACAAAAAGCTTACACGCTAGCAGAAGCATGCCTGAGAGCCGTTATTTTCAGTTGGCAACCGCTGATAAAGATGGCGTGCCGTATTGCAGAACCGTGGTGTACCGAGGCTTAAGTGATGACAACAAGCTGATTGTTATTTCAGATACCCGTACCGAAAAATACAACCAGTTGTCGCAACAAGCGAAAGCACAAGGTTGTTGGTATTTTTCGAAAACTCGTGAGCAGTATCGATTCAGTGTAAATGCGACTATTGTGACTGAAAACGAAGATAGGGCGTTAATAGAGGCGCATTGGGCAAAATTGTCTGATGCTGGTAAGAAGCAGTTTCTATGGGGCGACCCCGGTACGCCAAGAAACAACGGGTTGCCGCTTCAAATTGCAGGCGACTATTCTGTCGCTCCTGAACATTTTTGCGTTATTTTGTTAGATATTTTCAACGTGGACTATTTAAATTTACGCGGTAATCCACAGTATCGAGAGTTACATCGTCGTGACGAAATGGGTAACTGGGTAAGCCAGTCTATTGTCCCTTAATGCAACTCATTGAACGCTAGCAATTAAATAAAGAAACGCCAGCAAATTTGCTGGCGTTTGTGATTTTATCACTTAGCAGTATTCGCTTATTCGAAAATTTTCGAAATCGGCGTATCACCCTTAAACAGGTAAGTGGTTATGTTATCAGTGTTACTACGATTCACTGCTTCGACGATAGCCGTTGCCACATCTTCTCTAGGAATGACAGCATCATCTTGGTTGTCAGGCATATCGGTAGACACCAGATGTGTACCTGGCTCGTTTAACAGTGTGCCTGGGCGTAAAATGACATAAGGCACACCGCTATTCATTAGGTGCTCGTCAGCCATGTGTTTAGCGACTAAATAAGGCTTAATGCTAGAGCTTACTGCGTCTGGATCGCCAGCCCCTATTGAACTTACCATCACAAATTTAGGCGTATTAGCTGCCTTAGCGTAATTTGCTGCATTTCGCGCAGCCCAAAGGTCGATAAGAAGCGTTTTATCATCGCCCGAATTACCGCCGCTGCCGGCAACGAATACAACGCAGTCTGCACCTTCGAAATGTTCAGAGAAGTCTTTTTCAAGATCTTGCTCTTTAACCACAAGGTTTTCGTTTTCAACGTCGTTTAGCTTTTCGGGGCTTCGTACAGGCGCCACCACGTGGTGTCCTGCTTCAAGTAATTTTCCAGTAGCCTGTTTACCAATTTGGCCTGATGCGCCAATGACAAGTACCTTAGCCATAAATGTTACCTCCATGATTGAATATGGTTATTCATAAGCGTGGGAGGGGATTTCGATCACACCGTACGATGAGTTTCATCATGGTGCGCTAATTGACAAAAAGGCATTAATTGATTAACTAGGGAGCACGGTGGTTAGCATAGTTTGTAAAAATAGGGGCTTAAGCAGCAGGTTCACATAAGGCTATTTCACAACGGCATTGCGCCCATCAGCTTTACCTTTGTAGAGTTTTTTATCAGCAGCGTGTATGCATTGCTCTACACTATCGCTTTCACGAATGTCTGCAATTCCCGCGGTGATAGTCACATTCACATCATACCCTTCACAGTGAAAAGACGCTTTCTCTACCGATTTTCTTAATTTTTCGCCTACCCAATAGCATTCACGGACGTTAAGCTGGGGCAGTAGAATGAGAAACTCTTCGCCACCCCAACGACAAATAACGTCGGAATTTCTCAAATTCGTACGCAACAGTTCTGCCACCTTAACTAGTACAAGATCGCCTACATGGTGACCGTAAGTGTCGTTAATTTGTTTAAACCAATCGATATCCACGATAAGTAACGAAAAGGCTTGTGCATAACGCTCGTAACTGTCCCAAGCCTCGTGAGCTCGGCTGGTAAAGTAGCGCCTATTTTTCAGCCCGGTTAACGGGTCTTGGCTTGATATCAGCGTTAATTTTTCTACCACGTCTTCAAGATCTTTGGTTTTTTCTTCTACCATTTTTGCAAGCGCAACCGAGCGATTTTTAAGCGTTTGAATACGCCACCACACAAGTAGCGTTAAAAGCAGAAAAGCGGATGCAAAAATGGCACTTCGCCATACGGGTTTTTCCCACCATGGTGGAACAATACTGATTTGGAGCTTGGCCTCATTTGGGCTCCATACTTTTTCTTTGTTCATCGCTCGAATAGTAAGTGTGTAATTCCCGGGATCTAAATTGGTGTAGGTCACCCCGCGGCGGCGATGGTCCGTAAACCGCCACCTATTATCAAACCCTGATAATTTATAGGCATAACTCACCTCGTTTGCGCGAGTAAAATCGAGCGCGGCGAATTCGACAGAAAATGAGACATTGTCGGAATTGAGTACTAATTCATCCACATTGGTACTTGGGAAAAGGTTTTCAGCTCCTTTACTATGCTCATCAATAATTTCTATATGCGAGATATTGACCTTGGGCGACCAAGGCTGCTGTTTAATATCAGTGGGCTTGAAGCGAGTGAGTCCCTGTGGACTGCCCATAAATATAGTATCGTCACCGGTTTTTACGGCGGAGCCTATGTAGTAGCCAGATTCGATGACTCCATTTTGTGCCCCAAAATATGAAATCGACGATAGGGTAGAATCGATATGGGCGATGCCGACCGTTGTGGAGATCCAGAGCGCATTTTCTTGATCTTCAATAATTGCGCCAATTGAGAGGTTACTTAAGTAACTGTCTGCTTCTATCTGGGTAAACGACACGGTGGGCTCATCGTTATCCTCAACCACCATAAAATAGATACCGTTCGCCTGCGTGCCAACCCAATAGCCGCCACGAATAGACCGAGAAACCCACGTCACCACCGCGCCGTCAGGGAAATTCGTGCTATTTTCACCAATATTGCGAATTTCACCCGTAAATTTATTGGCAAAATATAAGCCCGATATGCTTGCCAGCCATGCACTTTCATTATCTTCAAATATGATACGAGTGGTGAGTGAGATTGGCCATTGTCGAATCACCCGGTTCTCGGAAGGGCGATACACAAAAACGCCATCGCTATAACCGCCATACCAAACGTCACCATCGGCATCCACGTTAAGGGTATAACCTGCCTTACCCTCCAATGCCACTAAATCCAATTTTTCAGTGGCGGTATTAAGTTTCGCTAGCCCCGCGCGAGTAGATAGCCAAACCGAGTCTGACGGTTTATCGTAATGCACGGTTAGTAGCTTGTTTGAAGATACCTGACCTTCAGACTTAATCTTCGAAGTATAGGGCCCGTTAACCTTGCCAGATTGATAATTGTAATGCCAAAGGTTGTCATGTGTAGCAAGCCATAAGGAACTATCTGTGTGGGTAGCAATGCCAGAAATATTATTACTAATAACAGCACTGGTTGAAAAGTTGGCCAGTACAGGGTGGTAAATAGAAAAACCATTATCGCGCGACCCCGCCACAACTGTGCCCGCGTCTGTTTGATATAGCGATGTAATGTAATTATTCGCGAGATTCGATCGAGAAACCGATAATGACACAATCTCTGATGCTTCTTTAGCGGGAATAATATCCACGCCGCTACTCGTAGCAACCCAAATATTACCATTACGCTGAAATAAAACATTCAGCACATCATTAGATGAAAGGCCGTTAATTTCATCAAAACAGGTAGACGCGGAAAAATCGTTGTTCGTGAATAAGGGGTACCGGCAAAGACCGTTAGCGCCGGTGCCAATCCACAAGCTTTCGTCAGCAGCGAGTGCCATCAACGTTAATTTTTTGCCCGCCAGTTGTTGAAGCTCTAAGGTATTAAACGCTGAATTAAGCTTGTATAACCCTGATGTAGAACTAAGCCAAACATGACTATTTCTATCAATAACGATGTCGGTGAGTGTACTGGTCACGTTCTCTAGAACAGCAATTTGAACCAGTTTATTTAAAAGCGTTGAAAAGCGATAAAGCGCACGGCCACTAATAACCCAAACGTTACCACTCTTATCGATTTTTATGCGTTTGATTGAGCCGGCTTTTATTTCGCTGGAAACCGAAATAGGGAAGTGTTCGAACGTTGCCGTTTCGATATGAAACTTGCTTACACCAGCAATAGAACCAATCCATAAGTATTCTTTGTCTAACGAAGATTCTATTTGAAAGGTAGTAACAGTGTTGAGCCCATCAGACTTATCTTTCTGCCATTTACCGAAATGCTTAAATTCGTTTCCATCAAACCTGTCGAGCCCCGACTGTGTCGCCAGCCAAATATAACCGTTTTTATCTTCCGCAATATCTAAAACCGATACCTGCGATAGGCCTTCTTCGATTGAAAAACTTTTAAACACGGGCATAGGAAAGTCTGCGGCACGAGATGTGGCCGCAAAGGAAAAAATAATAGGGAATAGCATAGTGGCGGTAACCAGAAATCTTACCACTACAAACTTCATAAATACGCTCGGGAAGAAGGAATCAAGCGTTACGATATACTAGGGTTAAGCTAGTAAAAATGGGACATAAGTATTAATTTTGCAAGTACAAGATATAAGTGCAGATAAAAAAGAACCCCGATTATCGAGGTTCTACTATTAAATCATTTAGTTGGCTAAAAATTACCAGCCACACTGACGGGTAGCATTTTGCTCATCTAACCAGGTTTTTAAGGGTGCAAAGTAGTCAGCAATGGTACTTGCATCCATTTCAGGTGAACCAGTAAGGGTTTCTAACGCATTTTGCCATGGCTGGCTCATGCCCATTTCAAGCATGGCGTTTAGTGCTGTACCCGCTTCTTCACTGTTGTAAATAGAGCAGCGATTAAGTGGACCTTCATCACCTGCAATATCACATAACGCTTTATGGAATTGAAATTGCAAAATATGTGCTAAGAAATAGCGCGTGTAGGGCACGTTAGCAGGAACATGATATTTAGCGCCTGGGTCAAACGCATCAGCAGGTCTGTCTATCGGTGCTTTTACGCCTTGGTATTTTTCTCTTAATTCCCACCAAAGTGTATTGTATTGCTCAGGTGAAACTTCACCAGCCATTACTTTCCAGCGCCATTGATCGACCATCAAACCAAATGGAATAAAGGCAATTTTATCTAGCGCTACCTGCATTAGCATGCCTATGTCGTTAGATGCATCTGGAATCTCGTCAATCAAACCAATTTCTTTAAGGTACTTAGGGGTAATCGACAAGGCAATGGTGTCGCCAATCGCTTCATGGAAGCCATCGTTAGCTGAACCGCGATACAGCAAAGGCTGGTCTTTGTAAGCGCGCTGATAATAGTTGTGACCCAGTTCATGATGAATAACGTTGAACTCTTCCCCCGTTTTTTGGATACACATCTTAATACGCAAATCGTCTTTATCGTCTAGGTCCCATGCTGAAGCGTGACACTGTACGTCCCGACCTTCAGGTTTTTGGAACATAGAACGTTCCCAAAACGTATCAGGCAGCGGCGCAAAGCCCAGTGAAGAAAAGAAAGATTCAGCCTGTTTCACCATCTTTATTTCATCATAGCCCTGCGCAACAAGTGATGAGGTAACGTCGGGTACTGACATTTCTTGTTCAGGTTTCACGATATCGTAAACATTGCCCCAGGTTTGCGCCCACATATTGCCCAACAAGTGCGCTGGAATAGGTTGGTCTTGCGGAACCAATTCTTCACCATAATGCTCACCTAACTTAGCACGAACGTGACAGTGTAACGATTCATAGAAAGGCGCAACTTGCCCCCACAATCTATCAAGCTCTTTCGGAAAATCGTCGGCTGGCATATCGTATTTACCGCGCCATAGTTCGCTAACGTTTTGAAAGCCTAATTCAGCAGCGCCTTCGTTGGCCAAATTGACCTGTTGTTCATAAAGCGGCTTCATAGGTACTGACACTTCACGCCAACCTTTCCAGTACTCTAGTAAGGTGTCGGCATCGCGAATAGTCGCCATTTCACTACTCATTTCTACCAAGCTTTTACAGGTGCCATCTTCCATGCAGTACTGGCCAGAACCATACATTGCACTAAGCTCAGAACCAATTTTAGCAAGTTGCTCTGCTTTCGCCGGATCTGACGGAGGTGGCATGGTAAGCCCGTTTTTGAGCAAATTGAGTTGACGACGGGTATCTTCATCTACTTCAACATCGTTAAATTTAGCCGCTTCTTTAGCTAATACCGCTACTTTGGTAGACAGCACTTCATTAAAATAGGCACTTACCGCGGCGGTATCAAAATTGATGTTAGTGGCGTAACTCCACTCGGCATGTGCGGCTGGCACCTGCATTTTACTAATGTCGTTTTGCGCATTAATAAGGAATTCTTGCGCATCTTGCGCGGTAGGGGCCGCAGGTGTGGTTTCAGTTTTGGTAGTAGCTTCACCGCAACCTATTAGCGTAATGCTAACGAGTGCTGCGACGATAGTGCGTTTAGTTGAAAACATAAGTTTGCTCTTGTCGTTGTTGTTTTTATGTATTGGGAAGTACATATATTTTAGCGTTATATTTTGGAGTGGCTTGTGGGTTTTGTAAAATAAAATTAATACTGGAAGCAATATATAGCTTAACGTGAGGCCGGTTAAGGCAATGTCTATCTCTCGAGAGGCAGCCTTATGAACAAACCGCTAATGAAAAAATTTCATCGGTACTAATTTCATCGGTACTAATTTCATCGGTACTAATTTCATCGGTACTATATGGTAAGTATCAAGCCTATATTGTATTCAATGAATACCTTACTTCATGTACGCAAAGTCGTATAAAAGAGAATGTTATGGATAAATACAAAAATAAATCAAGGCTTAAAGAGTCTACGGATGGCTTAGATTTCGTTAGAATGCAAACAGAAGTTGGTTTAATTGATTCAATGTTAAGGTCTAAGACGCTTACCGCAATTGTTGTTGTGAGTATTTTACTTTTCACTGGCTTCTTTTATTTTCTGTTTAAAATTGCTATCTCAGGGATTTAAATGAATTTTGATGTCAGCTTTAGATTGCTAAAGCTTAATAAATTGCAAGCTCACACATTAGAAAGAGAAGTTCCACGCTCATCTTTCAAGTATGTTGATAGTAAAAGTTGTTACGTTGGAGTGATCCCACTAACCGAAGATATCTTCGACCCTTTAATGATTTTTTTCGAGCGCCAACAAATTAATATTGCAGATTGTGATATTTTTCTATCGGTATTTAGTGGCAAAGATACTGACATTATTGATGTGCCTTCCTCGGTCAACAAGATGCTAAAGCATATCAACTGTAAATTAGTGTTTTCTTACACGGCAGCAGGTAATGATTGATTAACCCGTTCGGCGCCCAAGATTGGCCGCAACGATCCGTGTCACTGCGGTAGTGACCTTAAATTTAAGAAGTGCTGCGGTAAAAACTAACTCAGCATTTTTCGATTGTTAACAGAGCCGAGTGTGCGACTATGAGTAAATGGAAGTTTAAGTATAGCCCTCAACGCCCCACAACACCTATCAGCTACTGGGTTCATAAATGTGTGGGAGAGGACGGCACTTACCGAGCAACGAGGTCGGAGTTTGGGGCCAAATAACCATTGGCTTAGTCGTTTTCCTGCCCGTTTGAAATCGTGGAAAAAACGAGAGACTATTATTTTGGCAGTAAAAAAAGCGCAAAAAGAAATAGAATCTTCGGGAATAAGCTTCTAACGATGCCGTTATGTTCAGCATCATTAGTGCTATTGTAAGTGAATTAATGGCATGTCGTGGTTCATAAGGTTTAATGATGAGATGGATTTTGTTGGGGCTATGCGTCGTTGTACTACTTGGCTTTGTTATACCAGAACCGCGAACTATTCCCGTAGATAACGCCAGTCCCGCTGATTGGAACAAAGACACTTTTTGGTATGAACCCTGGGGCACTTCAGGGGTCCACAAAGGTATCGATATCTTTGCTCAAAAGGGCACGTCGGTGCTGTCATCCACGCATCAACTTATTATCTATCAAGGTCAAAAGCCAAAAGGTGGCAATATCATACTTGCCTTAGGGCCTAAGTGGCGGCTGCATTATTATGCACATCTTGATTCAATAGAAATTGACGGTATTACCCTTGTTTCCAAGGGGACCAAAATCGGTACGGTTGGTTCAACAGGCAATGCCCAAGGTAAAGCGCCTCATCTGCATTATAGTATTGTTTCGTTATTTCCTTATTTTTGGTTGGCTGATGAATCGACTCAAGGTGCTAAGAAGGCGTATTATTTAAATCCAATATCGTACCTAAGCGCAGCTGATTGATTGAAAATGGAGATATAAATGAGTAGTACAGGCCTCTCAGATACTGGCGCTGAATATAAAACAGCATACGAAGAAGAGCATGTGTATGCAGGTTTTGGGATTAGATTTGGCGCATCAATTATTGATACATTACTTTTATTAGCGATTACTTTCCCACTACTGCATCTAATTTATGGCAAGGGATATTGGACCGCTGGGGACTCTGTTGTAGGTATAGTTGATGTCTTAATTAGCTACGTTCTACCGTTAATTGCCACAATATTATTTTGGGTATATAAATCGGCCACCCCAGGCAAAATGGTGCTTAAAGTAAAAGTCGTTGATGCTAAAACGGGAAGTGCGCCCACAATACGCCAGTCTGTAATTCGCTATATAGGGTATTACGTTTCTCTATTACCCCTAGGCTTAGGCTTTCTATGGGTTTTATGGGATACCAAAAAGCAAGGATGGCATGACAAAATGGCTGGCACTGTTGTTATTCGACCTAAAAATAAAGGTGTTGAACCGGTCAGTTTCGATGAAACTTGAGCAAAAAATCCCGCCCGTAGCCGTCTTTTTACTGTCAGCCTTTTTTATGGTGGTGACGACTAAAGTCGCCCGGAATGTGAGTGTTGAATATCAATACAAGTTTGAGACGCTAATTCTATTTCTATTGTTGGGTGTTGGAATAGCGGTTATAGGTGTCGTTTCGTTCAAAAAACACAAAACCTCGGTACATCCTATCAAAACCGAACGTGTTGTTAGCTTGGTGACTTCAGGTGTGTATCAGTACAGTAGGAACCCCATGTATCTAGGTATGTTGTTGTGTTTGGTGGGTATTGGGCTTTACACGGCCAACCCAGTTAATGTTGTCTTTATTCTGCTTTTTGTGTGGTACATGAATAAGTACCAGATAATACCCGAAGAGGCATTTCTAACGGATAAATTTGGCGCCAGCTATACAGAATATAGGAAAACGGTTCGAAGATGGCTGTAAGCAAATTCGGCGTACTTATCACTCTTATCTTTTGCACCGCCTTAATAGCAGCGGCTTTTCTCAATTTATTACCTGTAGAAGTGGTATACCTTTACATTACTATCAGCACGATAACGTTTGCCATGTATGCGTTTGATAAGTCGGCCGCTCGCAAAGGAAAATGGCGTGTACCAGAAACTCGTCTTCATCTTTTAAGTTTACTTGGTGGTTGGCCTGGGGCGTATCTTGCCCAACGAAGATTAAGGCACAAGTCGGCTAAAGTTTCATTTAAGCGAGTTTATTGGGCTACGGTGACGCTAAATTCCTTTGCGTTTATTTGGCTTTTTAGCGAACAAGGTCAACATTTCATCAATGCTATTTTGAGGTAAATAACGTGCCCTTTTCTTGTGGGCATTGAGCGGGTAAGATTAAAAGTTAA
This sequence comes from Alteromonas sp. KS69, assembly GCF_003989595.1. Lineage (NCBI taxonomy): Bacteria > Pseudomonadati > Pseudomonadota > Gammaproteobacteria > Alteromonadales > Alteromonadaceae > Alteromonas > Alteromonas sp. KS69. The sequence goes on from NZ_PYHU01000007.1 coordinate 92,357, forward strand.
CCACGGACTAAAACTAAAAAAATAAAGGAATATGTTGTGTTCAGATCGGTCATTACGATTGCAGTATTTTTACTTATTTTGGTGCCTTCACACTCGTACTCAAAAGTACGTGGGGAAACTACGCACCTAAATATTCATTCTGAAATACTCGATGAAGAGCGTGAGTTGTTCATACACTTACCCAATAATTATCACCGGCCGAATAAGCTACATTATCCCGTACTTTATTTACTTGATGGTCAACGAAATTTCAGCCATGCAGTAGGTACTCTAGACTTGCTCAATCAATCGAATATGGCGCAAGAAATGATAGTAGTTGGTATCGCAAATACCCATCGCACAAGAGACTTCACCCCAACCTATGATGAGAATTATAACGAGTGGGGTATATCAGGTGGTGCCGATAACTTCCTAGATTTTATCGAGAAAGAGCTCGTGCCATACATTAACGAAAACTATCGCGCCAACAACTACAAAGTAATATCAGGGCATTCGTTAGGTGGGCTATTGTCGGTGTATGCCTTACAGTCTAGACCCCATTTGTTCCAAGCTCACTTTGCCTTCAGCCCAAGTTTATGGTGGCAAGAACAGATTATCTTTGACGACGCCGAAACCTTCTTTTCCGATACTTCTGAATTGAACATTTATTTGTATATCAATATGGGCAGCGAAGGCGGCAATATGCTGAGCGCTTACCAGCGCTACAACGAATTGCTAAACACACATAAGCGAAAAGGTTTTAGTTACAACACAGATTTAGATACCTCAGAAAGCCACAATACCACCGCGCTTGCTGGGCATTCGTTGGCTTACCAAAATCTTTACACGTCGCTGCAGCCATCAAAAGAAGTGTTAAGTGGCGGGATACCAGCAATTAAACAGTTTTATAAAGCACAGTCTGAAATGTACGGTTATGACATTAAGCCCAGTTATCGCGCCATTAACAGTGTGGGATACAAAGCATTATCTGAAAAAGAGTATTCATCGGCTATTGCGATATTTCAAAGCAATGTCGACAGCTACCCTTATAAAGCGGATGCCTACGACAGCTTAGCAGATGGGTTTGAAGCTAGTGGAGATTTACAAAAAGCACTAGAAATGAGAGCGCTCGCGATAAAGAAAAGCACGGCTGAAAATGTTGAAAACGGCGCTTATAAAACCCGTCATGCGAATCTACTCAAAAAAATTCAGGACAAAAAGCTTTAGTACTTTCTCTTTACGCGCGTTGAACATAATTTATAAAGGAAAACGTTGTGGTAGTAATCTATGGAATTGATAAGCACTTAAACCCAATTAAAAGCCAGTTGTCTGATGTGATCCACCGTTGTATGCAATCTGTTTTGGGTATGCCGGAAGACAAACGCGCTCATCGCTTTATTCCGCTTGCCAATGAAGACTTTTTCTATCCTGATGGCAGAACAGATAGCTATACCGTTATTGAAATTAACTTGATGAAAGGGCGCAAGCCCGACACCCAAAAAGCACTGATTAAAGGGCTTTTTGAAGCAATCGAGTCTCAATTGGGTATTAGCACGGTAGACGTTGAGATAACGATTAAAGAACAAGAAAAATACCAATGGGGTTTTCGTGGTATTACCGGCGATGAAGCGTCAGATTTAAAATACAACGTTGATGTGTAAACTAGGCCTGCGCTCATACTTACACAAAGCCACATTATGGCTATCTCGTGCCTTATATAGTAATAAATATAAATTTTAGGTAATTTGAAGTATTACGATTAACGCCTTAAACGATAAATACCATTCAATTTCGTAACCTTTCAATAGCAGTAAAAAAGGATTGTCGATGACAACAAGAATATTAAAAACCATGTCTGGGGCAATGTTACTCACAGCACTCTTTTCACTCGCAGCATGCAGTGCAATAGTCAGTAACAACACAGGTAAACAAGCTCAATCTAGCAGTTTAATGGATTTCCTTTACCCTGATGAAGAAAGCCGGGTTAAGCACCAGCCTGAAATTCCCACGCTACAATTACCGGTAAAGGTTGGGCTCGCATTTGTTCCTTCAAGCAATTGGCGCCGAGATGGCCTGCATGGTAAAGATCAAGTAGAGCTTCTAGAAAATGTTAAGCAGTCTTTCCTTCAATACGAGTATATCGATCGCATTGAAATCATTCCTAGTGAGTACTTAAGCGGGGGAGAAGGTTTTTCAACGTTAGAGCAAGTAGGAAGGTTATATGATGTTGATGTAATGGCGTTAGTGTCTTACGACCAAGTTACTCAGTCACTCGAAAATAACGCGGCGTTACTGTATTGGACCATTGTAGGAATGTACGTTATTCCAGGGAATGAAAACACGGTTCAGACCTTTGTGGATACTGCAGTTTTCGATATCAAAAGTAAAAAGATGCTGTTCAGAGCGCCAGGGGTAAGTAAGCTTGAGAAGCGTACCACCGCTGTAGGTATTGACGATACGTTGGCCGAAAAATCTTTAGAAGGGTTTGGTATAGCCGTTGACGATATGTCTACAAACTTAGATGCTGAACTTGCTCGATTTAAAACCAGAGTAAAAGAAGAAAAGATTGCGAAAGTAGAACATAGAGAAGGCTACAGTGGCGGCTCACTTCAGGTTTTTTGCTTACTGTTTATGGGCGTCATGTTATTTAGAAAAATGACTTTGCGGTAACACACTGCCAAGGAGTGCAGATTGAACGTCACCAAGCAACATATTAAAGACGCAGTAAGCGCCAATATTCTTTCATCAGAGCAGTCTGAACAGTTGATCGCGTTTTTGAATCAGCAAACGAGTACCACTGCCAAGTTCGATTTCACCCATGTGTTGTATTATCTTGGTGGCTTAATTGCCATTGGCGCAATGACACTGTTTATGAACCTTGGCTGGGTATCGTTTGGCGGAATCGGTATTGTTTTCATCAGCTTATTCTATGCAGCTGTGGGAATTAAGTTAGCTAACGTTTTTAAGATGAAAGGATTTTTTGTGCCGGCGGGCCTATGCGCTACCTTTGTTGTTGTGCTAACCCCGTTGGCAGTTTTTGGTGTTCAGCAGGCTTTAGGCGTTTGGCCTGACGATACCGTTTACCGCGACTATCACAGGTACATTCATTGGCACTGGTTGTATATGGAGCTAAGTACGTTGGCGGTGGGTGTTGTCATTGCTTGGAAGTATAAATATCCATTTTTAGTCATGCCTATTGCGGTTACGCTATGGTATTTAACCATGGATGTCTCGGTGATGTTGTCAGACGGGGAATACAGCTGGGAACTAAGAACAATAGTTTCTATGTACACAGGTCTTCTTATGATAGCGCTCGGGTTTTGGGTAGATGTACGTACAGCAAACAAAGCCGACTATGCATTTTGGATATACTTATTTGGCGTTATTGCGTTTTGGGGAGGGTTATCTTCTCAACATTCTGACAGCGAGCTTTCGAAATTCTTCTACTTTCTCATTAATTTCGTGATGATATTTATCGGCGTACTCTTAATTAGAAGAGTGTTTGTCGTATTCGGGGCTATTGGGTGTACAGGATACGTAGGCTATTTGGCAGCAGAAGTGTTCGCAGATAGCTGGTTTTTCCCTATTGCGTTAACGTTTTTGGGGTTGTTTGTGATTTACCTAGGTATAAAATGGCAAAAGAACGACGCGGCTATTACCGCGAAAACACGTAAAATCTTGCCCAAGGCAGTGCAAACACTGTTGGATTCTAAACATCTCTAGATTAGCCCGTGTTAAATGCACAAGCTGATACTCGATGAGGAACCTGTTCATAAATTAGCGTGTTTTTAAATTAGCGGTAAATAGGCCAGCCAAAGATTTGGCTGGCATCTATGCACTTTGTGGTTGGTTAATACTTTCTTCGTTTTAACCCTGTCTCCGCCAATATTTTCGCTGAAATTTCTTCTATTGAATATTTGGTACTGTTTAAGAACGGAATTTTTTCTTTTCGGTACAAGTTCTCAACTTCTCGTAGCTCCATTCTGCATTGCTGTAATGACGCATAGCGGCTATTTGCTTTTCGCTCAGAGCGAATTTGATGTAGTCGTTCTGGCTGAATAGTGAGCCCAAAAAGTTTGTCTTTGTAGCGGCGAAGCGCCGTAGGCAATTTAAGCATGTCGCCCATGTCATCTTCGGTAAAGGGGTAGTTTGCCGCCTTAATACCAAACTGCAGGGCTAAGTATAAGCTGGTGGGCGTTTTACCCGAGCGCGAGACGCCTACTAAAATAATGTCGGCTTCGTCGTAATCTTTCAGGTTAGAACCGTCATCGTTGGCTAAGGCATAGTTAACCGCCTCAATACGAATGTCATAGGTGGTTTCGTGAATGCTGTGAGTGCGATGTTTTTCTGGTTTTGAGGGCACACCAAGCACTTTTTCCAGCGGCGCCACGAATTGATCGAGGAAATTGTAGTTAATACCTACCGATTTTGAAATTATCTTGCGAACATCTACATTCACAATTGTATAAAAAACGAGCGGCCTTTCTCCTGTGTCTTGAAAACTTTCAGATATTTTGTCCAAAACCTTGTTGGCTTCTTCCTCAGTTTCAACAAAAGGAATGGTATTGTGATTGAATTCAACAGGGAACAAAGACAGCAGGGCGTGGCCAAACACCTCTGCTGTAATGGCGGTACCATCTGAAATATAAAAAGCTGTGCGCACAACAAATCCTTAACATTGTCGTAATTTTATTACAAAAGTAATAAAGAGTTTACTTTCCGATTTCCCCCATTCTAAGATGATTTCGTCGAAAAGCTATATGGTTATTAATGATGACTTGATGTAACGCAAGCCTGCTTTACTTGGTACTCGTTAATATTAATAAGCATTAAGCGCGTTTGGATATACGCAGTCGACACGTATTTTACCAATGTTGGGCATGTGGCCCGCCATTGCTTATACCCTACTCAAAAATAAGCTGGAGGCTTCGGCAGTGAAAGAATTCGTACTTTGGTATCAAGAACTGGGCATGCATGATGTAGGTCGCGTAGGCGGCAAAAATGCATCTTTAGGCGAGATGATTTCTAACCTAGCTAACGCCGGTGTACAAGTACCGGGAGGTTTCGCCACAACTGCAGAGGCTTTTAATGAATTTCTAGAGCAAAGTGGTCTAGAGGCAAAGATTCATAACGTATTAGATACACTCGACGTTGAAGATATTGGTGCGCTTAACGAAGCGGGCAAAGATATTCGTCAATGGATCATCGACACGCCGTTTCAACCTGAGCTAGAAGAAGCAATTAAAGAAGCGTTTGTTAAATTGCAGGGTGATGCAGGCGACGAAGCATCGTTTGCAGTTCGTTCATCAGCTACCGCAGAAGACATGCCAGATGCGTCGTTTGCCGGTCAGCAAGAAACTTTCCTAAACGTGAAAGGTTACGAGTCTGTATTGGTAGCCATTAAACACGTATTCGCCTCGCTATTTAACGACCGTGCTATTTCGTATCGTGTACACCAAGGTTACGACCATAAAGGCGTAGCATTGTCTGCTGGTATTCAGCGCATGGTTCGAAGCGATATTTCATCGTCGGGCGTGATGTTCACTATCGACACAGAGTCGGGCTTTGAGGACGTAGTATTTATTACGAGTTCATACGGCTTGGGTGAAATGGTTGTGCAGGGTGCGGTAAACCCAGATGAATTTTACGTACACAAACCAACCCTTGATAAAGGGCTTCCAGCCATTGTTCGCCGTAACCTAGGCAGCAAGCTAGTTAAAATGATTTACTCAGACGATGAGGCGCATGGAAAGCAAGTGTCTATCGTTGATATCGACAGCACTGAGAGTAAAGCGTTCTCACTGAACGACGAAGAAGTGATGGAGCTAGCAAAGCAGGCGCAAATCATTGAAAAGCACTACGATCGCCCTATGGATATCGAATGGGCCAAAGATGGCGTAGACGGCAAGTTATATATTGTTCAGGCACGCCCTGAAACGGTTCGCAGCCGTGAAGATTCTCAAAGTATTGAGCGTTTCCAACTTAAAGGTCAAAGTAATATCGTATGTGAAGGCCGTGCTATTGGTCATAAAATTGGTGCAGGCGTAGCGAAAGTACTTGGCTCTATTGAAGAGATGGACAAGATTCAAGCTGGCGATGTACTGGTTACCGACATGACAGACCCAGATTGGGAACCTATCATGAAAAAGGCGTCTGCCATTGTCACTAACCGAGGCGGTCGTACATGTCACGCAGCGATTATTGCTCGTGAGCTTGGTATTCCAGCGGTAGTAGGGTGTGGTAACGCCACTGACAGCATCGAGAACGGCGATAAAATTACCGTGTCTTGTGCAGAAGGTGATACAGGTTATATCTATGGTGCAGAGCTAGAGTTTGACGTAGTGACCTCACGTATCGACTCTATGCCTGACTTACCACTAAAAGTAATGATGAACGTGGGTAACCCAGACCGCGCCTTTGATTTTGCGCGTTTGCCTAATGCTGGTGTTGGCCTTGCTCGCTTAGAGTTTATTATTAACCGGATGATTGGTGTGCATCCTAAAGCGCTCCTTAATTTCGACAGCCAGCCTGCTGAGCTTAAAGAAGAAATTAGCGATATGATTGCCGGTTACGACTCGCCAACTGAGTTCTACATCGAAAAATTGGTTGAAGGTATTTCTACCATTGGTGCGGCGTTCTCACCAGAAAAAGTCATTGTTCGTATGTCTGACTTTAAGTCTAACGAATACTACAACTTAGTGGGCGGTTACCAGTACGAGCCAGATGAAGAAAACCCAATGCTTGGTTTCCGTGGTGCGAGCCGTTATATCTCGGAAGATTTCCGCGACTGTTTTGCTTTAGAGTGTGAAGCAATTAAACGGGTTCGTAATAACATGGGCTTAACCAACGTTGAGATCATGATCCCCTTCGTACGTACACTAGAAGAAGGCCGAAAGGTTATCGAACTGCTAGAAGAGCAGGGGCTTAAGAAAGGCGAAGATGGTTTACGCGTTATAATGATGTGTGAGCTACCTTCAAACGCATTACTTGCCGATCAGTTCTTAGATATTTTCGATGGCTTCTCGATTGGTTCGAACGATCTAACTCAGTTAACTCTTGGGCTAGACCGCGACAGTGGCGTTATTGCTCACTTGTTTGACGAACGAGACCCAGCAGTGAAAGCCTTGCTATCAATGGCTATTCAAGCGGCGAAGAAACGTGGTAAATACGTTGGTATTTGTGGCCAAGGCCCATCAGATCACGAAGACTTTGCAGCCTGGTTGGTAGAAGAAGGTATCGATTCAGTATCGCTTAACCCAGATACCGTCGTTGAAACTTGGTTATACCTTGCTGAAAAGCATGGCTAGCTAGAGATTTTAAATAGCGACGTTAACTAGCTTACAGGCAGTTTACACATACCGGGTAAACTGCCAAATAAGCCAATCTAGCAGAAGCGCTATTTATAAAAGCCTCAACATTAAAAAGCCGCATAGATTTTTCAATCTAAGCGGCTTTTTCTAAGCACTTTTATCACACTGTCAGCGTAACGCAGCCTTAAGCTTTTAACTGGTTTCCAATAGGTAACTGCCTAATGCGCTTGCCACACGCCGCAAAAATAGCGTTACATAAGGCTGGGGCATAAACCGGTGTGGCTGGTTCACCCACGCCTGCTGGTGGTGCATCACTGGGTATAATCTCAACGTCAATTTCTAACGGCGCATCACTCATACGCGGTACGCGGTAGTCATGAAAATTACTTTGTTGAGCACGGCCTTTATCAAAGGTAATACCCTCACTAATGGCGGCAGTAATACCAAAGACAGAGCCACCTTGTACCTGATTTTTCACGGTGTCGGTGTTTACCACAGTACCCGCATCAATGCTGGCCCACGATTTGATAATTTTGAGATCGCCTGCATCTGACACTTCTACTTCCACCACAGTAGCTACATAGGTTAAGAAGCTTCTATGGGCTGCAATACCAAGCCCTCGGCCTTTTGGTAGTGCTCGACCCCAGCCACTCATATCTGCCACTTTCTCGATGGCTTTGCGTAGGCGACCAATATCGAGTGGATAGGCATCTTTGTCGGCACCGTAGTTACCGTACTCTGCATTTTGTTCAGTTACATCGATAATACGATCGGGACCAATGGTTTCAAGTAGGTAGTCTTTTTGATCGCGACCCGCTTTGTGTGCCGCTTCACCAATGAAGGACTGAATAGCGAATGCATGAAAGATATTAGACACCGAACGCATCCACCCTATACGCGCTTTTGCAGGTGCTTCACCACTTTCAAGTTTAATATTAGGGGTATTGATTGGGTTATCAGTAAAGCCTAGGCCAAGTTCAAAGCTAAACGGCGCGGTAGCATCTTGTTGGAAGGTAGACGCAATAGGTGAAAAAGCCGTACGGTGCAAGTAAGCATTAATACCGCCATTTTCATCTAAAGAAGCTTCAATGTGCTGAGCTGACACTGCATGGTAAAAACCATGCTGAATGTCGTCTTCACGTGTCCACTGCACGCGAATAGGCTTACCTGTTTTCATTGAAAGGTAGGCCGCTTCAGCAGAAAAGTCGGGCTTAGACTTACGCCCAAAACCACCGCCTAGCATGGTGACGTGCACGTTAATTTTCTCTTTTGGCATACCAATCATGGCACCCACGGTTTCCATATCGGCTTGAGGGTTCTGCGTGGCAGCCCACACATCAACGCGGTCTTTATAATACATTGCCGTGGCGCAAGGTGGCTCCATTGGCGCTTGCGCTAAGTGCGGCACATAATAATCGGCAACCAGTTTGTCACTTGCACTGGCGAGCACATTGGCTGCATCACCTTCTGCGCGTACCGACTTTTGTGGTTTCGATACTGTTTCTAGCAAGCTTGCTTTAAAGGCCGCAGAATTATAATCACCATTTTTACCGTCATTCCAGCTTACTGTAAGAGCACGACGTCCTTTTATGGCAGCCCAGGTATTGTTAGCAATAATGGCGATGCCGCCTTTAGGTTGAAACTGTGGTGCGCCTTTCGCCGCCGGAATTTCCACAACATCTACAACGCCATCAATGGCTTTAACTGCTTTTGCATCAAAGCTTTTTACTTTTCCGCCAACAACAGGTGGGCGAACTACCACGGCAACTAAGGCTTTTGGCTCAAGTACGTCAGCCGCAAAAGTCGCTTTGCCAGTTACAATGTCTTTTAGGTCGATATGCGCCATGGCGGTATTAATGTAACGCCACTCGCTGCGCGCTTTTAATGTAATGCGATCTAATTCTGGCGGAGTAATTTTTAATGCATCATTTACCAGTTCTGCATAGGTAAGAGTTTTACCCGAGGTATGGGTGACCACATGTTGCACTGCACTGCATGAGTCGAAAGGCACATCCCAACGTGTGGCCGCGGCTTGCTGCATAAGGTGGCGCACGCTTGCGCCCATTTCACGAAGACGCTGCATGTTATAACGAATACTGCGTGAACCATCGGTATTTTGATCGCCGTATTTCGGATCACCTTTACCTTGGATAACCACGACTTTGTCCCACGAGGCTTCCATCTCATCGGCCACAATTTGCGCCAATGCGGTACGAATTTGTTGGCCCATTTCAGAGCGGTGACATGTAATCTCAACAACGCCATCAGGGCGAAGTGCTACAAACAAGTTAGCCATTTTGGCTGACTCAGAGGGTTTTGCTAGTACGCCTGCCATAGCGCGGGGCGCCGCTCCCATGAAGTAAGTGCCTAACACGAGTGCGCCAGCGGTAGCCGATGACTTTAAAAAGCTGCGACGAGTTAAATCAAAATACTTGCTCATGCTTCTTCTCCCGCAGACTCAGGCACATAATACTCCACACCGGCCATGGTTTTGGCCGCTGACTTTATGGCTTTGTGAATACGGGGATAAGTACCGCAGCGGCAGATATTGCCAGACATACCTTGCACAATTTCTTCATCGCTTGGGGTAGGGTTACTCGCTAATAAACTGGCCGCTTGCATCATTTGGCCGCACTGACAGTAACCGCATTGAGGTACCTTATGTTCAACCCATGCTTGTTGAACGGGATGTTCACCGTCTTTACTTAACCCTTCAATGGTCGTTATTTTGCTGCCTGAAACAGCAGAAACAGGCAGTACGCAAGAGCGCTGTGCTACGCCATTAATGTGTACTGTGCAAGCACCACATTGTGCCATGCCGCAGCCAAATTTAGGGCCAGTTAGATGTAATTCGTCACGTAAGTACCACAGTACGGGAGTGGTAGGATCGCCCGCAAATTCACGTGTTTCACCGTTAACGGTAAACGTAATCATGGTCTTGTCTCCATTGTCGTAAGTGTCGATGGTCAGTCGAATATCTCACGTTGCCTGTTTGAATAAATGAAAGGTTTTTTGATTTTATAAGGTGTTATATAACGCGTCGTTGGTTTTTATACGCGTTACGAATTTAGCGTATAAAATAACATGACGATGGAGGTTATACTGAAACTTCAGATTAATGGTTTACGATGTGCGATGACAGGGGGATAAACGTGTAAATTACGTAGTAATGAGTTAGCGAAATTTACGCATTAACAATACGCGGTCTATTTTTCTAGCGCTTGACGTCATCATGTTCTGGCTTATTTTTAGCCATCCTCGTGCACGAGGCCAATCGTAGCTTAGTAATACTAAACCACCTATCACCAACAGAATCGACCCTGGCAAAAGGGTTAACACAATCCCGCCGATAAATAGAATGCCACCAAGGGTTAACCGAACAATTTTCATGATAATTTTTCCACGCAATTAAATGCTAGTTACTGAATTTTAGCTATTAACGGCAAGCCATCGAATCTAATCGCTTAGCCCTAACGTTCGAATTAAAGCAATCGAACTCAGGTAATGAAAGATAACTAAACTCATTGTGGTTCAAAATCGAATAGTTGCCAACCACAAAAGTGTAAACAAGTGTATAGCGGAGTTTTTAAAGCTCAGTTAGTTTTTAAACGAGGCCTAGCATGGCCAAAGCCCCAAAACCGATGGCGGTAACAGGTAACGACACCAATGTGCTTAGGGCAATAATACTTGCAGCCAAGCGGTGATCGCCACCTAAGTTCCTTACCATCACATAACTGGCTGCGGCTGTCGGCGCGATAGACAGCAATAATACTATGCCTAGCTCCATGCCTCTGAAACCAAAAAAATAGGCAATACCTACCAGTAAGGCGGGGTAAACAATGCACTTACTAACTGTGGCTAATGCGATGTTGTACCAGTCGCTAGAAAATGAGCGGAACTGCAGCGATGCGCCGGTACAAATAAGTGCTAAGGGAAGGGTAAGCTGGGCAAAGTATTCCCCGGTTTTTAAGGCAACCTCGGGCAACGACCATTGAAAATAAGAAAACGGTAAAGCTGCAACAATCGAAATAATAAGCGGATTTCGAGCAATACCTTTAATTTGATTCATTGGCGCCGTAAAACCCACCTGATAGAAGTTAAGTACAAATACTGACATAACATTGTACAAAATAGTAATGCAGCCCATATAAACGGATGCGGCTGCTAAACCTTCTTGTCCGTAAGTATTCGCGCAATATGCTAAGCCAATAATGCCCATATTGGCCCTAAAACCGCCTTGCACTACTACCCCGCGTGCATTTTGTGGGTTCACGGTGCAATGCACCAATAGCATTAATACCGCGCACATTAATACCGAACCACTTATTCCAATAGTGATAAGGGTAAAATTAGCAGCATTAGAAAAATTCGACTGACTAATAGATAAAAAAAGCAGCGCTGGTAAGGCAACATTAAATACGAGTTTTGAACCCGACTCGATAAAGGCTTCGTTTAACCAACGGATGCGAAAAAATACCCAACCCATTAAAAGAAGGATTAAAACGGGCACTAAGGTACTGGTGATAAATGAAAGCATGGGAGTTAATCGATGAAAGCACTAAATTCAGGAGATGGGCAATACAGTACCAAACTTAAACGAGATTGCGGCATTAGTTTGAAAATATAATTTCAGTACTTTCATAGCGGGTTTTAGACATTCCAATGGCACTTGTAACTTTGCATAACTATCATTCAGTTCAGTACAAACAACAAATCCAATAGCTCAAAATGATGTCGACACTAATTCCCTAGGTCCCCAGCCCTTTGGCCCTTATTTGGAATTTCTATGAGAACGCTATATTTAAAATTTGTTGTAACGCATTTTGTTTTAAGCGCCATTATGTTTTGTGTTTGGTACTTGGTTGCAGGTATAGAGAATGCGAGGGAGATGACTTTCGTTATAAGTACATTAGCGAGCTGTATAGCAGCTAAAAATCTAATGGAAGACACCTTGAAAGAAAAGAGCTGACAACATAAGTGTTGGTTCGCGTAATGTATGCACAGCGCCTTTTGAGAAGTGTCAGGCACATGCTAAATTTCCATTTCAATCTGTTGAAGTGAGCGGCCAACGCCGCCAGCCATTAAACGAGTAATGCAGCCATCAACCAACTGTAAATCAACGGTTATCAGGCTGCCTGATGGGGGATTCATTAAATGGCCTTGTTCAATGAACAGAGTAGTTTTGTCTATACCCTCTCGATCATAGAGATAGCAAGCTAAAGGGCCAGCAGCCATACCAGTAGCAGATTCTTCGTCAATTCCATAGCGTGGGGCAAACATTCTAGCGCCAGCATGACGCCCGCGCACAGTGGCTTCACTTGAAAAAACATAGAAACCTATTAGGTCATATTGTTCGCTCATTTTTTTGATGAGATTTTGATTCGGTTGTACTCCAGCTACCGAAGCTGCATTGTGAAGGGGAACAAGTAAAAAGGCATTCCCCGTATTCACAATTGATATTGAATGAAGCGGTACGTCGCTTGAAAGATTAAGCGCAGCGCGCACTTCTTCGGTGTTTAACACATCCGTGTAGATTGGCCGTGATTGCTCCATAAATGCCATTGAACCATCAATGATTATTTCTCTGGTTCCATCTACCGTCTCTTTCGACATCCGACCATTTTGTACTAGGCCAAGCTCACTCATTCTGCTAAACGTCGCTATGGTGGCATGACCGCAATGCGCTATTTGCTGTACGGGGGTGAAAAACTCCAGCTTTATAGTGGCAACTTCTGAGTTTGAAACAAAGGCGGTTTCAGAAAGCCCCACTTTTTGCGCCACTATAAGCTTCTGCTGTGCCGTTAAGGGGTTCGCATCTAAAACTACACCGGCGGGGTTTCCACCAGAGTCACCGTCAATAAATGCATTTACTATTTCAACAGAGACTTTCATGATGAGCTCCTCTAGCAAACAATAGGACTGAATGTACTAACGTCAGACTACTAACCTCTAACACTTGAGGTTGGGCAGTTATTCCTTAAGCGCTATGAATATATCTTTATTAAGAGCCCTAATCCAATCCTTCTTGTGCCATCATGTTTTTCACCGCGTTACGGCTTAGCATGGTTTGATAGTGCGCATTTAAATGCGGCCAGTCTTGAGCTTTACTGGCATACCGACGGCTCCATTAGGCAACCATGAACAAGTGGAAGTCGGCAGCAGTAAGTTGCTCACCTACTAGCCATGGTCCATTATTGGTGAGCACTTTTTCAAGTACGCCCCAGCAATGGGTGAGCATATCATTCGCGTTATCTTTTACTTGCTGCAAATTGCTGTCGCCGCTAACGTATTGTTCAGGGTGCGCCCAGCGGTTGGCGGCCTCTTGCAGCGTAGAAGACATCCAAAATAAGTATTGATAGTACAAGCCGCGTGCAGGAGAGTGTATATCAGGCGCTAGTCCAGATTCTGGGTACTGATCTATCACATACAGTAATATTGCGGCAGATTCATAAATAACTCGCCCTTCATGCACCAACGTAGGCACTTTACCGTTTGGGTTAATGGCTAAATATTCAGGCGATTTTTGCATGTTTTTAGCTAAGTCTATTTCTATTAACTCATAAGAAACGCCAAGCTCTTCAAAAATGGCGTGGGTAGCCATATTCGCGCCGCCTTTATCCCAATATAATGTATAAATAGTTGTGCCTTTTTTTTGCTGCTATAGCTAAAAATTGAAAACCTATTAGGTGTTTTTTTAAAGCTTATCATTTTCGCGAAATTTTCGACATGATGGCAGCGGCTAGAATGGGTATTTCCGACTTCTTAAGCCTGCAATATTAATTCTACCGTTTGGCATGCCGTAAATAACGAACTCACCTTGTAGTAACTGCATTTGTTTTGCTGATAACGGTAATAATGAAAACATGCCTCTTTAAATAGCAAAATGACGTAGACGATGACACCGAACTTACACTAACCCTATTACTACCAGTCGGCGCTATATTTTTTATTCGCTTCAAAAGCTTCTACTTCTAACGGCGCATTATCGTAACCGTACGCTGCTAAATCAGAATAATGCTGCGTTATTATTTTATCTAAGCTGGCATTTTCTATCTGCCGCACATGCACTAATTCATGGGCTAGCGTTCCTTTCTAATTTTCGATGTTTTTAAATATTCAGACATTTTAATACTTAAGGCCTTTCAAACTGTTTTATTTGCCTAAGTACCAAACAGCTAAGATTAATATTGCAAGATAAATGGCAAAGATACCATAGCTAGCCGACGTTGAAGCCGGTGAAATATTTTGAATTGTAGGCTTATCGTCATCTTCAAGTTCATCAAAATTTACTGTTTCAAAATTTAACGGGGAGCCAGAATGAATCTTTACTGCTATTGCGCCTGCACCAATAGCTAACTCTTTAAAAGCTCGCTTTTCAATCATAGTGAGACCACCTTCGGTTTTTTCCATAGGATGGATAATGACCTTAGGTCTGGGCCGTAATATTTGGTTAGTACTTAAGTGCTTAAAAGCGTGTTGTAGTAGCTTTTCGCCTACATAGAAATCAGAAAAAAGTACTCTGGGGTGTGAGAAAGGGTTTACGGCAATTTCATCCTGTTGAAGATTTTTACTAGCTTCTTTACCAATTCCCGATATTAGTTTCTGACCTTTGTCGGTCGTCTTTATGACTACAACGGGGTAATCATCAAAGGACGTGCGCTTTGCGGTATCAGTGACTTTTAATCGATGCTCCCAAATTTGCATGTACATGATCGGTGCAAATCTAGAACGTAAATTTGACAGCATCTTAATTTCCTTAGCATGGGTGGGGCAGGGTAGATTTCAATTTTTATAATAGTTTTATTCTATATCTCTACAAGTGTTTGTGTCACTGACGTTGGGAACGACAAAATATAGTTGATAACCACTAAATAGAGACTCTCTCAGCATTTGGAAATAACAGGCAAGCTCGGTCAAACACAAGAGCAGTATGCCTTTGTGATAGGGTGATATCGATGGCATTTGAACTATGATTAAATACCGTAATAATGTTGTCGGCATGTTGAATACGCGCTGCGTTTTGTTTATTAATTCGCTTACCCTGAGACGGCCACAGTCTTGCCAAGGGAGTATGAAGAATTAACACTTCATCGCCAACGTCTTGCAATACATGCTCCGGATTATTTAGGCGTGGTGAGCGGAACATAAAAAAAGTAAACAGAAATATAAGCAACGCTACTAAATAGAGATATTCCATGGGGGCACATTTTCCTTTGGTGAATAAATCCAGATTACCCCCTAATCCCCCCAAATTAAATAACAAACTAAACAACAAAGTAGATTAGCGTACTTCGCGAATTGATCAAAACCACCAAAACGCTCTGCCAAAAGAGAAAAGTGTATTTTGCTTAATTACTATGCTATAAATTATACTATGTATTACATAGTAATAAGTTTAACCTAGCTGGAAGGTCATGACAGAAGTTTCAAATCAAAGCGCGAAGTGGGATGCGCAACTTCGCAAAGGCACCTTAGAGTTGGCCATACTTGCCGCAGTCGCGGGCGAAGAAAAATACGGGCTGGCGATACTTAATTACCTGCATAGTTTTGAAACCATGGTGATTAGTGAAGGCACGCTTTACCCATTGCTCGATAGGCTGAAGCGCGAAGGGGTATTGAATGCGAAATGGCATCACGAGGGTGAAGTACGCCCACGAAAATATTACTCGCTTACCGAAAGTGGCCTTGAACGGTTACATATTCTGCGCGCACGGTGGAAGCGTTCGGTAGTCGATATGGAATCGCTGCTAGCAGATTCAGCTATCAGCGAAGGTAACGGCGCAGACAATGTGACAGAAACTGGAAAAGGATAATGAAATGAGTGGAAGGGAACAAATTAGCAACTACCTAAAAAGCTTTAGTCGTTACTTGGCCTCGTTAAGTTCTGAAGATGCAGCAGAAGTCATTAAAGAAATTGAATCTCATATTTATGATGTTATCGATCAGCAGGAAATGGCAGGAAAAGAAGCCAATATTGAAAGCATCTTGGCTGGGCTTGGTGCGCCAAGAGTACTGGCCGAAAATTATGTGAGCCATATTCAACAAGGTACACCCCCACCAAAAGGGTTTCGTCCATTAGCGTCGGTCACCAAAGGACTGTCTAAAACCTTGTACTGGGGCATGTTGGCTTTTGGTTATGGTACGGGTTTGGCACTAATTGCATTGGCATTTGCAAACTTACTGCTGCCCAACGGCATTGCCTTTTGGGTAGAAGCTGAGGGAAATTCAGTTGCTATTGGCTTTTTAAGTAACCCTATATTGGCAAATAGCGACGCTACTATTACAGGCTTATGGATAACGCCGGTTGCCTTGGTAAGTGCCTACGCGATTAGCCTATTAACCTATCGCATTCTGGCTTTGCTTAAACGGTTTGCTGTTCGCTATCAGTATGCTTAAGCGCGCAGCGAAACGTATAGCGAAATCAGTCGGGCATTTTCTATTTGTTACTTTTGTGTTGGCTATTGTTGGTGTGGGTGTCTTAATAAGCCAGCATGGCTCTATTGATATCGGAGACGCCCCATTGGCTTATAAAGTAGGCGGGGAAGGGCCCTTCATATTTTTTAACGATGAAACGCAGATAAGTACTGATGTTACAAGCTCTGATAATGTAGGTGCTGATATTGTTGGTGCTAATATTGTAAGTACTGGCGTTGAAATTAATTACATCCGCGGAAGCCGAGAAGAAAACTTCTTCATTGAAAAACGCTACGTGCCTTTAACAGACCAAATAGCAGTGCCCCTTGAGGTATATTTTGCTTTAGAAGATGCCACGTTTACCTTCAATTTAAAGCCATTAAACACATTGAATACCAAAACGCCGTCGGTATATGAAAGCACTGCGCCTATTTTGGCAATGTCTGACTTAGAAGGGAATTACAAAACCTTCCGTGATTTCCTTATTACCCATAGCGTTATAAATGAAAACCTTGAATGGCAGTTTGGTGAAGGCCATTTAGTGCTAGTGGGCGACATGGTAGACAGAGGATTCTCTACTACTCAATTACTCTGGTTCATTTATAAGCTAGAGCAAGAAGCCCAAAAAGCGGGTGGGATGGTGCATTATATTATTGGCAATCACGAGCTTAAAAACCTTCAAGGCAATTTTAAATCGGCGGCCAATAAGTATATTCCCATTGCGGGCTTAATTGGCAAAAGCCAAGCCGATTTATTCAGTCACAATTCATATATAGGGCGCTGGCTTGCCAGTAAAAATACCATTGAAAAAATTAATGGCCATTTGTTTGTACATGGCGGTATTCACGAAGATATCGCGAACCTTGATTTAAGTTTGCAACAGATAAACAACAAGGCTAAAGCTTATTACCGACAAATGTATTTCCCCGGCGTGGCTGACAAGGTAACTGAATCGCTCATTTCAACAGAGAATGGACTGGCGTGGTATCGAGGGTATTTCAAAGGTGATGCTAGTAATACATCTATACAGCAAACATTAGATAAATTTGATGCTCGCTCAATAACGGTAGGTCACACCTTGCAGTTTAAGGTAAATAAGCAATTTGATGGCCGCGTTTTCGCGATAGACGTAAAGCACCCTAATGACTATCGAGGAAGTTTTCCAACAAAACATTCTGAGGCGTTATTTATTGAAAGGGAAAACTTTTATCGGCTTACAGAAACCGGCGAAAGAACAGCTTTATAAGTATGTGGGGATAAATAAGGGGGCAGAATACATTTTAAATTCCAAAGTAGTCTGCCCCTTTTTTATATGCCTATTTAATTGTTACCGTTGCGTCACTTACCCATGTTTCGCTGATGGCCTTATCGTCTTTATTTACTAAATATGCCCTTATCGTCACAGGGTTTTCATTAATTTGTTTGTAATCGAACGTTAGGCGCCATTGGTTTGTGCCTAGTACCGGATAAACACCAATAGGTTCAATTATTTCGCCATTGCTCGCTTCAACAATAGGCTTAACGCCGCTATCTCTGTTTAACCCTTCGAATACTGGGCCTTCAAAGTCGATAACCATTTTGTTCACACCTTCGGGAATAGGCTGACCCGGGATTCCGCCCAAACCCTGTCGGGTATTCGTAACTCGGGCTAATTCATTGGATTTTGGATCGAGCTCGCGCCATTCGATATCATAAGAAAAGGTAAACTCATCGCCTTTTTGAGCGGGTTTCTCGGGCACCCAATAGGCAACTATATTGTCAAATGTTTCGTCTTGCGTTGGGATCTCAATTAACTGAACAGCACCTTTGCCCCATTTTCCACGAGGCTTGACCCAAGCTGATGAACGTTTGTTGTAGAATACCCCATCGTCTTGGTAGTTGTTGAAATCACGATCTCTTTGAATTAATCCAAAGCCTTTGGGGTTTTCATCAATAAAGCTATTGGTCGACACCGACTTAGGATTATTGAGAGGGCGCCAAATATGTTGACCAGCGCCAGTGTGAATAGCAACGCCGTCACTATCGTGAATTTCAGGGCGCCAATCTTTAGCAACAGTTTTGTCTTTTTCTGAATACCAAAACATACTGGTTAACGGCGCTATGCCTAAACGTTCCACATCTTCCCGCATGTACAAATTCGCGGTAACAGATGTAACATGACCTTTGGCGTTTTTATTGTCTTTGGTTAGGCCGAATCGGTAGGCGCCCGTGATAGAAGGCCCTTCAAGCAATGCCCATACAGACAGATCTTCGCTGTTGTTTTCTGCCGGACCAACCCAAAATGCTGAAAATCGAGGAAATTCTTCCGGTTCGCTCATTCCAGTATTTATCGCAATACCTCGCGCTGATAACCCATATTGCCCTTGCGGCCCGTCGGTACGAAAATAAGAAGCACCCAGAAAAGATACCCAGTCTGGCTTCATACCTGGTCGCATAACTCTAAAGCCTGCATACCCGAAGCCTTCGGGGAGAGCGTGAGCAGGGCTATCAGCAGGCATATCAAAAAGCGCGTTACTGAAGGGAACCTCTTGAACAATATTTTTACTGTCTCTGATGAAAATTTTGACTGGCTCGGGAAAATATCGTCCAGGGTAGAATAATTGTACCGGTGCTATTTCACCACTCGGGTATAAGGTTTCGTCTTCTTTAAAGCGTATTTTCCAGTGTTGATCGTAAGTGATTTTATTAATTAATTCGGGCGCCGGAACGTCGGGAGGAGTATAGGGTTTACCAGCTGATGTTTTAGCAAGGGTTTTTAAGTCTTCGAAGGTAAATTTTGTCTTGTCTGATGCTTGTGCCGCATGTAACGACATGGAGGCAGAAAAAATAATTGCGATGAATAACATCAACTTCATAAAAATCTTCCAATCTATTGAGTCTAGTAAAATGAATTTGCTGTACGAATTCCAGTGGTAAATTATTCAGCCAGTCCGAAACAGACAACGATAATAAGAAGGAGTTCTTAGAATCACCTTTTGCCCTGTCCAGTAATTGCTTGATTGAGTTGAGTGAAACCCGTTCATCATGCACATGTTCCACGAATCTCAAGTTTTTAGGCGCTAGTGCAAAAGCAATGGTTTCTATTTTATTGATGACTAAGCTGACTGAATAACTACTTCAGCTATATAATTTAGGATCTTAAATTAAGGGGGCAGCACACACTTTCATTCAAAAATATATTCTTACCTGTTTTATTCCCCATCGTTTACTAACGTAAAGTATTTATAAAGACGATTGTACCTTTGACTTCAGCCCTCATAATCCGTGGTCATGCGTAGCAGGCTAACTGAAAAATTTACGCACATTATCGAACCAGATTTCAAAATTTTTTATTAATACGCACTAACCCGATAAACGGTTAACAAAGGCAGTCGAATGCAATTACAAAAATCTCCTTCTTTTTACTTTTCTATACTGCTCGTTTTGATCACTCTTACCTTATCAGCTTGTAACTCTGACTCTTCTGACAGCGCCTCAAGCGAAGAAACGTTAGAAGAAACTTCAACTGACGATACCAGTGATGACACGTCTGACGATACGACCGACGAGGACGACTCAGATACTGAAGTAACAGAATACGCGACCTCGAATGTAATTGGCTTGCTGTTGAATTCTGCAGACGCCCAGAATGGCTATACATTGTTTGGCGGGCAGCGCTTCAGTACCACTTACCTAATTGATAACTGTGGTGAAATGGTGCAAAGCTGGTCTTCTGACTACAGCACCATGTCTTCGTACTTACTCGAAAATGGCAACTTACTTCATACAGGCCGTTTGCAAAGCGCTGTGAATTCAGAGTTTTTGAGGGCAGGGGGCGACTCTGGTCGTGTAGAAATTATTAATGAACAAGATGAGCTTCAATGGTATTACGAATTCAATAGTGACACCCAGTTTATGCATCACGATGTCGAATACATTGAAAGTACCGGCACGGTATTGGTTATGGTGTGGAATAAGCATAGCGCTGCAGAAGCTGAAGCAGTTGGCTATTCAAGGAATCATGCGCTGTGGAGTGAGCAGATTATTGAGCTAGATCCAACAGTAGAAGATACCGAAGACGCTATTGTTTGGCAGTGGGATTCATGGGATCACATTGTACAAGATGAAGATTTAACGATTGAGAGTTACGGTGTTATTTCAGAGAACCCACAGTTAATTGACATTGATTTTACCGGCATAGACGTTGAATATGAAGCCGACCCTATTCATATGAACGCTGTTACCTATAACGAGAAGTTCGATCAGATCATGATCAATAGCCGTAACTACAGCGAGTTTTGGATTATTGACCATTCGACCACTACCGCTGAAGCGGCTTCCCATTCAGGTGGAGCTAGAGGCAAAGGTGGAGATATTTTATATCGTTGGGGAAACCCTCAAACTTACGACATGGGCGACGCCGACGACCAAAAGCTGTTTTTACAACATGATGCTTATTGGATAGATGATGACTATACCGAAGGTGGTCAAGTCATGAGCTTCAATAACCAACCAAACTATTACGGTAATAGCAATTATTCCACAATTAACGTGGTGGATACGCAAGTGAGTGATGCCGGCGATTACACCTTAAATGAAGATGGAACTTATGGACCTACAGATTTTACTTGGACATATGAAGCTGATAATCCTACCGACTTCTACGCTACCAATATTTCCGGTGCGCAGCGATTAGATAATGGCAACACAATAATAGATGAAGGTACCACAGGCACATTTTTCGAAGTGACTTATGATGGCGAGGTTGTCTGGAAATATGTTACTCCCGTGGATGAGACCGGTGTACTTACACAAGGCGATACACCAGGAAGTAACTTTGTTTTTCGCATAAATAAGTATCCTACGGACTACATCGGGCTTTCTTACTACAGCTTAAGCCCCAGTGGTGCGATTGAAAATGGCTCTGACTATTCCTGCGAACTGTTTGAATAAAGCGCTGTATTTACACAGATTGGGTCAAAGTACATTGGTAGTTTTTAAAGTACTTTGACCCTTATAGTAGCCCCTTATATTAGCCCCTTTTTTTTAACGTACTCAACCTATTCCCAGAAGACCTTATTGTAAGGCACGATTACCGTCACCCCTATCATCAAATACCTCATCGAATAGTCTATCCACACGTGATAGATGAAGGCTAGTACGCCGAACAAAGTTTCAAAATTCGATATTTACATAAATCAATGAAGTCAAAAAGACAGCCGCTGCAGAAAGCTAGTAAATAGCTTTAATTCTTCCTATACTCATTTTTTGGGCTTTTTCCGCAGTAGTTTTCAGGGAGCATTACCGCCCAAAAGCGGTAATTTATAATACGGGCCGTCAGATCAAAAGCCTGACGATGCTCTAAAAATCAATCTAATCTCGAAAACGGAGTTTCACCCATGAACAACCCTCGCCATCTGTTTATTGGTACTGCCATAGCAATATCACTCTTACTGGGCGCCTGCGCCCAAAAACAGGAAAATCCGGCTCCACACACCGCTGAACTAAAGGTTACTGACTTAGAAAAGCTAGCGGCCACTGACGCTCTGCGCACCCTAGCCGACGACGTATGGGCCGATTATCTAGAGCAATATACTTACTACCGGTTGCAGGAAGGGTTGCCTATAAGTAGGTTCGAGGACCTGACCTTGCAGGAATACCGCAAGGAATTGCTACAGAGTCAAAAGTACCGTGCAAGATTGGAAGAAATCGACAAACGGGCTTTGTCGGGTGATGATTTGATCACTTACGAAATACTGGCCTTCCAAAATCAAGAAGATGGCGCTAATGACGACGATTACTGGTTGACGTTTGATATAACAGCCTACCAAGCTCCCTATTTGTTTCGAACCGGCCAGCAAGCCTTAGCAGTGCAACCCCTCAACAGCGAATCTGAAGCACAGCATTATCTGAAACTGGTAGGTGAACTCGCCGATATGATTGACCAGCTTGTTGCCAAGGTTGAAGGGCAGGTTGAACGTGGTATTTATTTACCAAAGCCAGCTCTACCTTCCACCCTGCAGATGTGGGAAGGTATGCAGCGTGAGTTACCTGAGACCATCAGAGTTGATGAAGCGCGACTGGGTGGGCTTTCCATGGATGAGAAAGCCCGGTTCAATAAGGCGCTGAAATTGTTAATTGAAACTCGCATCGTGGGCGGTTTCGACAAGCTATTGGCTGCTTTGGGAGAAGAATACGAAGCCAATGCACCTGAAAGTGTAGGCCTCTCTCAATATCCGAATGGTATTGATGTGTACAAAAGGCTGGTGAGACAGATGACAACACTTAATCTTTCTCCAGAAGAAATACATCAACGAGGAAAAGCAGCGGTAGAGGACATCTCGAAACGCATGGAAGCCATTCGAGTGCAGCTTGGATTTGAAGGGACTGCCCAGGAATTCTTGCAGCAACTGAAAACTGACCCCAGATTTATCGCAGCTGATGCCGAAGAAGTTGAACAAAGATACTTAGAGTACATACGCCGGATTGAGCCGATGTTGGGAGAATATTTTAAAACATTACCAAAAGCGCCTTATGGCGTTAAACGACTTCCGCTGGCAGTCGAAGCTGGAATGACCTACGGTTATTACGGTGAACCTAGCGCAGCAGACCCTGTTGGCTACTATTATTACAATGCTTCGAACTTGTCAGAGCGGAGCATGGTATGGGCGGGGGGGCTTATATATCACGAGCTGTTACCCGGTCACCATTTCCATATTGCTACACAGGCAGAAAATAAATCACTGCAGAAATTTCGCCAGAACTCAATAGATAATGCCTATACCGAAGGTTGGGCAGAATACGCAGCCAGTCTGGCAGAAGAAATGGGCCTTTATGCGACACCTGAAGAATTATACGGTCGCTACATCGGGCAAATATTTCTGGCAGCCCGCCTCGTTGTCGACACTGGCATGAATGCGCTTGGCTGGTCATTGGAAGAGGCTCGTGAATACATGGCTCAATACGCTATTCAGTCAAAAACTGAAATTGCTTCTGAGACATTGCGCTATTCAACCGGTATGCCCGCCCAAGCTCTTGGCTATCGTATCGGTTACGAAAAAATTTGGGAGCTTCGTAGACATGCCGAAGCAAGTCTAGGCGACAAGTTTGATATTCGGGAGTTCCACCACATTGTTTTATCGGACGGCTCAAAACCGCTAGCGGTACTAGAAGCCAAAGTAGAGCGCTATATCGCGGCTGCACGATAAATAACGGAGTCTAAATAATTGGGGGGTCGAGTACATTATAAGTTTTTAAAGTACTCGGCCCCTCTTTACGAACCTTTTCTTCGGACTTTACTTTGCTGTTTGCGTCGCTATACCCACTTCACTATTTTCATCGATTTTTCAAAAGATTTAGTCAGCTTCGTACTGCAGTACGGCCTTGGATTAACTATGATTTGTTGATTGCAAAGGCGTAAAAGGGGGATATCAATTGAACTGTCTGAGTAACCTATAATTGTTTCGTATTCTTCAAGGTTATAGCGCATTTTGATGCGTTCAACTTTATTAGTTTCATAACAATGAAACTTGCTGACCATACCTCCAGCGAGTAATTGCCCATACTAGCGAAGAGAAGTTTGATGCATCTGCTCGCGAACATTTCTAACATCACCTCTATCTAATTCTTTTTTTTCAACGCGTACCAGTTTTCTTTAAAATATACCAATGAACCCATGGCTACTGCGAAAGGGATGAGCACTGGATTGTTTGATATGTAGCTAAAAGCTAATATAGGGAATGCCGAAGCGATAGCAAAGCCCAAACGTTGGTTCCTTGTATAGCGCACTTTTTTAAACTTATTTGCTTTCAATAGCACCTGCTGAACAAACAGAGCTGAAACGATAACTAGTATTATAATTACTTGAAAAATGCTAATTTCTTCCATGATATCTCCTGTTGATTTGCTTGTTATATGGCAGCTTATTTAAACCACTTTCCTATGTCTTCTTCACTAGCTGATGGATGTGAAAATATACCTTCATCTAGCGCTGCAACAAAAGAGTCAGCATCTTTTGGGGTTAAACCAGTATCTGCATAATTTAACACTTTAATATTGTCGACCAATGCGAAAGGCTGTGTATTATACATTTGGTATAGTTCCATAGGTTCTGACATTCCCTTAGCCCAAGCTTTGATAAAATAAACATCTTGCTTACTGCCGTTTTCTAGGGTTATTAATCCATCTTGAACATATGCCCAGCTATCAGACTTTTGTGACAAAGAATGTAAAAATTCTTGTCCAAGAATAACCGCATTTTGTTGTGTGACAGCTTCAAAGGTTTTAATTTCTCGGTTTTCACCTAGATAGTAAATAACTAAAGGAACTAATAGCTCACCTTCTTGTAAATCACTGCCAATCAAAACACTATGTGCTAATACTAAACCTATAATTTTCCCTACTGCTTCAGATATCAACATGTACCCCTTGCCACATAACAGTTTACTAGACTCCAAACCAGTCTGTTTTAACACACTATTATGGTTTTTTTGATTTTATCTATATTTCCAGATTACCTGCTAACCCCTCAAAACAATAAAGTCGAATGGCGTTTTTTGCTCACGAATTAAAGGTACAAAAACGGTATGTTCGGGGCTGAAGGAGTATTTGACTCATTTACTTTGTATTATGGTGTAGTAAGTTTAATTTAGCTAGAAGACCATAAAAGTACTACAAATTAAGCTCTATAAATAAAAGCGCTTAGGTAAGACAAATGACAAGTGGCATCTATGGCGAAAGGTACGCTAAAACATATTTGTCTAACGCAGAGTGCATAGAACGGTTATATATTCTTCGCGTATGATTGAAGCGTTCCAAAAGGGATAGGGAATCGCTATTAGCAAATAAATAAAGCAGCAAAAAATATAGCTACAATTAACTTACCTGCATCAAATTCACCCAACGCTGTCACCTGCATTATTAACAAGTGCAGCGTTAGGTAAGCCTAAGCAATAAACTTCAGCTAGCTATAAAAACAAAGATAAGCAGTAGGTGTTTCAATTTTTACATCGAAAGAAAGGTTTGCATCAATAGTAAACTCTGTTCCCGTTTTGAACGACTGCCAGTCGCTTGAACCTGGAAGTTTAACGGTCATTTCACCTTCCATTACTTTCATTACTTCGTGCTGACTGGTGTTGAAGGTGTACTCACCTGGCGCCATTACGCCTGAAGTACAGGGGCCATTTGCTGACTCAAATGCAATTGAACGAACCTTGTCATCAAAATAACTGTTTACTGTAAAAGACATATGCGCTTTCCTTTTATTGAAAATAGAAGAGCGAGCATTGTGCAATAATTAAAGCTGAATGGCTAACCTGTGATTTTCTAAGATATTCTCATTCGCAAAATAAGCCGGCATTAAAAAGGCATCCAGTTATATAAAGTGCAAAATTAGTCATTAAAACCACATGAAATATGTGTAATTGGCTAGAGACTCTCAAGCGCTGTGGTTATACTAGCTCACAATCGCATTTCCAGAGGTTTTACAGCAATTGAGCACAATGAGTTTGCCACGTGTGGTGCCCCAGCAGAGTCTTTTAACACATTATCAGACATATCTAGAACAGCTTGCTAGTACCGCTTTTACCGGCGATGTTGAGTACAGCTATGCCAGCCGTCTTGCTGTGGCCACCGATAATTCGGTATATCAAAAACTCCCTCAAGCTGTGGTATTTCCTAAAAGCGTTGCCGATTTGCAAGTATTAGGCAAGCTGGTTAACGACCACCCGCTAGTGAAATTCTCGGCGCGTGGCGGCGGCACAGGCACTAATGGCCAAAGTTTAACCGACGGCATTGTGGTTGACATGTCGCGTTACATGAATCAAATTTTGGAAATCAATGTTGAAGAGCAATGGGTTAAAGTACAGTCAGGCGTAGTAAAAGATGCACTGAATGACGCCCTTCGCCCCCATGGATTTTTCTTTTCCCCTGATCTTTCTACTAGTAACCGCGCTACGGTAGGTGGGATGATTAGTACCGATGCGTCGGGGCAGGGCTCGTTGGTTTACGGTAAAACCAGCGACCATGTATTGGGCTTAACTTCGGTGCTGGCTAACGGTGAAGTATTAAACACCACACCAATTAGTGTGCAAGAAGCGAAAGAAATAGCTGACACAAACGCAGATAACAGCGCCTATGTGGGTATTTTACGCCAAGTACTTGCTACTTGCGTAGATAAACGCGATGCCATTATTGAAAAATTCCCCCGTTTAAACCGCTTTTTAACCGGTTACGATTTAGAGCACGCCTATAATGAAACCGAGCAGCTTATAGATGTGAGCCGCTTGATTACCGGCGCTGAAGGCTCGTTAGCTATGGTGGCCGAAGCTAAGCTTTCTCTTACGCCCATCGCGAAACATAAAGCCTTAGTTAATATTAAGTACGATACCTTTGAATCGGCGCTTCGCCATGCTCCCGAAATGGTAAAAGCAAATGCCACGTCTGTTGAAACGGTAGACTCAAAAGTATTAAACCTAGCTAAAACCGATATTATCTGGCACTCCATTGCCAATTTAATTACCGACGTTCCACACAAGGAAATGTTGGGCTTAAATATGGTCGAGTACAACAGCAACGATGAAGAAGAAATTCGCACCCGCATTGCCGAGCTAGAAGCCAGGCTTACCGCCGCTGCCGAAACCGGCGAGGGTGGGGTAATTGGTTATCAGGTTACGTTTGATAAAGCGGATATTGGTAAAATATACGCCATGCGTAAAAAGTCAGTTGGCCTGTTGGGTAAAACCAAAGGTGTGCAAAAGCCTATCGCTTTTGCAGAAGATACTGCAGTGCCGCCTGAAAATTTGGCCGATTTCATCATGGAATTTAGGGCTCTGCTAGACAGCCATGGTTTAAAATACGGTATGTTCGGGCACGTTGATGCAGGTGTGTTACACGTACGGCCAGCTCTTGATTTATGCGATGTTGAACAAGAAAAGTTGATGCATCAAATATCAGATGAAGTAGTCGCGTTAGTGGCTAAATATGGCGGCTTAATGTGGGGCGAGCACGGTAAAGGTTATCGCAGCGAGTATGGTCCCGCCTTTTTCGGTGACATGTTATTTACCGAATTGCGTAAAATAAAAAGCGCATTTGACCCGCTTAATAAAATGAACCCAGGCAAGGTGTGTACGCCTTTAGATAGTACTGAGAGCTTGGTAAAGGTTAGCGATACGAAACGCGCAACATTCGATAGAACTATTCCTACTACGTTTAAAGAAGCTTTTGCGCCTGCCATGGAATGTAATGGTAATGGCTTGTGCTTTAACTACGACACTACGTCACCTATGTGCCCATCGAGTAAAGTGACTCGTGATAGACGCCATAGCCCGAAAGGCCGTGCGGGCCTTATTCGTGAATGGATACGTTTGCTCGCGAAAGATGGAGTAGACACTAAAACACTAAGTGCTGAACAATTCGATACGTCTTGGTGGCAGCGCTTTAGTAATAGCCGAAACAAACAAGACGATTTTTCTCACGAAGTGCTAGACGCCATGAATGGTTGCCTAGCCTGTAAGTCGTGTTCAAGCCAATGCCCGGTGAAAGTAGATGTACCTGATTTTAGGTCGAAGTTTTTATCTATTTATTACCAGCGCTACATGCGCCCAATGAAAGACCATCTTGTGGGAAACATTGAACGCATGGCGCCAATTATGGCTAAGTTCTCGCCCGTGGTTAATTTGTTTTTGAAACGAAAGTGGATGCAAAACGGTATTGAGAAAACCATTGGCTATGTAGACACGCCTATTCTATCTGAGCCTACGTTGGCGAATAGAGTAAAAGGGAAAGTGGCTACTTATAACCACGACGCGTTATCTAAGCTAAGTGCCCAAGAAAAGCAAAAGACGGTGTTGATAGTGCAAGACCCTTTCACCAGCTATTACGATGCGAGTGTGGTTGAAGATTTTGTTACCTTAGTGAATGCCCTTGGTTTTACACCGGTAATGTTACCGTTTAAACCGAATGGCAAACCAGAACATGTAAAAGGCTTTTTAGCTAAATTTGCGAAGACCGCAAAAAATACCGCAGGCTTTTTAAATGAAGTGGCGCAGCTAAACATTCCTATGGCAGGTGTAGATGCGTCTTTGGTGTTAGTTTATCGTGACGAGTACACCAAAACCTTGGGTAAAGCCCGTGGTGATTTTCATGTGTTGGCAGTGCATGAATGGCTTGAAACGGTACCCAGTGATGTATGGCAATCGACAAGCAAAAAGGTAGGTGTGTCAGAGCCTTCAGCGAAGACTTCGGATCAGAATTCAGCGCAGCCTTCAGCTCAGCCATTAGCACTGCTAAGTCACTGTACAGAAAAAACGGCGTTGCCCGCATCTGAAAAGCAATGGCAGGGTTTGTTTGCTAAAGTGAATCAGCCAGTTGATATTGTGGCGGTAGGCTGTTGCGGCATGGCGGGAACTTACGGCCATGA
Organism: Alteromonas sp. KS69; assembly: GCF_003989595.1. NCBI lineage: Bacteria > Pseudomonadati > Pseudomonadota > Gammaproteobacteria > Alteromonadales > Alteromonadaceae > Alteromonas > Alteromonas sp. KS69. The sequence continues at coordinate 121,457 of NZ_PYHU01000007.1, forward strand.
AGCCGATCAAAAAGAAAAGTCGTTAGCCATTTATGGGTTAAGTTGGGAGCAAGCGGTCAAACGTTATCCAGCAGATGCTATTCTTGCCACTGGCTATTCATGCCGAAGTCAGGTAGCGCGTATAGAGCAGTTTAAGCCGAAGCATCCTTTACAAGGTCTGTTGGCCTGTGTTTCATCATCGCAGTAGCCTAAACTCAACATCAACCGACTACGTAAAAACTAAAAATAAAACGAAATAGATCAGAGAATAATATGACAGACAATACACCACAAAATGAAATGACCGATCAGCAACGCAGTGAATGGGTGCGTGAGCAATTTCAAAAAGCAAACAAACATCTCGCCGAAAATGGTGTGCTATACGAATCAGTGGTGACAAACGAAAGCCGTTATTTAGTACCCTATTTAGCAGTATGGAAAATCAAAGATACTAATAATGCATTTTATTGGGTGATGAGTGGCGATTTGCCTACCGACTTTATTCCTGAGGCTACGGCGGCTAATGCTCGCGAAGCGATTAAACACTTTGCAATGTCGTGGCAGTTGAAGGCGGCAAATTTACGCGAGTCAGACAGTGCTGATGCATCGTCGTTGGAGTATGCGGAATTATTAGAAAGTAGAGCAGAAGGCCTGCACGCCATACAAAACCAAGATGAACTATGGCAAGGCGTTTAAGCTAACCTTTATTGATGCAATGGCTAATGTGATAGTTAATGCATTTGTGAAACATCGGGGAATGGAAAACGCTCTACAGGGCATTGCATGCGCTGACGTGCTACGCCACCGTCCATAAACACTTGCCCTTCGGGCTTAAAGCCTAAGCCTTGATGGTACGACACACTATCAAGGCTGCAGCTTACTTTTAAAATAGTGACGTTATGGCGATTGGCGACTTCTATTAAAGCCGCAAACAGCGCACGATAAACAGACATGTTTCGGTAACCGCGCTTCACTGCGATCCTGCCAATTTCTCCACACTGAGTTAACCGCCCCGTTGCAATGGGTTGGTTAGCTTCTTCACCATCTTCCAAAAGCAGTACATGAAAAGCGCTGGCATCGCGCTCATCAAATTCACTGTCTTGGGGTACTCGCCATTCCAAAACGAATACATCTTCCCTGATTGCTTTAAGTCGATGCTTATCCCTTGCCCAATCGACGTTCTCTATCGTATAAGCCATGTGGTTGCGTTACGCTTCTATCCATTCCCAGTAACCCTTATTTACAAGTGTAGTTAATGTTGCTAAAAACGCAAAAGAGGGTAGATCAGGCAGGATTTCGGCAAAAAGTACGTCGTTGTTCAATAAAAGCTGAACCCATTGCTCATCTTCTTTGTTATAACTGAAACGTTCGCCGTTAACATAAAAGAAGCGACCTTGGTGAGAAGGTGTCGTGTTTTCAGTATCTGTTGCAATGAGCGCACGTACTCCAGGGGCGGCTGCAAACTCCTCACCTTCTTCAAACCCTGCGGTAATTTGGCTATCAGTATATAAATACTCAGGTGGATACTCTGGAAGGCCTTGTTCACTTAGTGATTCAAGCAATGCATGGGTGAAGTCATCTGAATTAATGGCCGTGATGAGCTGTTTTTTCAACGCGGCGATATCGCTGGGTTCAACCACTGCCGAAGGCATTGACAACTTTCTACCTGAATCGGTAAATCGCACATTAATGTCGCTGGTTTCTAACATTAACGAAAGGCTATCGGCGAGCTGACTGGTTTCAGGGGCACGAAAGCCTACAGAGTAGGTTAAGCAGTCTTCCAACGCTTTGCCATCATGAGGCCAACCCGGCGGAATATACAGTACGTCACCTGGGTTTAGTACTTCATCAATAATAGGGTCGAAGCCTTCAATTTGACGAAGTTTAGGGTGTGGGAATACTTCTTTGTATTCTCCAGGCTTACCTACGCGCCAACGACGCTGACCCTTTCCCTGCACTAAAAATACATCGTATTGGTCGATATGCGCGCCAACACCTGCATTTTTAGTGGCAAAACTTACCATTAGGTCGTCTAAACGCCAATTTGGAAGAAAGCGGAAGGGTTCAAGAATGTCAGCTACGTCATGTACGTACCTGTCTACACTTTGTACAAGTAGTGTCCATGCACCTTCGCAAACGGCTTCAAAATCATGAATTGGCCCTTGATGAACTTTCCATTCGCCTGCGCCATCCGCTGGGTTGCCACTGGTATTTTCAAAGCTTAGTAGTCGGCTATCTATTTCTTCTTCTTGGGCTAAGCCGGCCAAATCGTGCTCATCGATAGGATCTTCAAAATCTTGAAAAAAGCCACGTAATACAACAGGCTTTTGTTGCCAATAATGAGATAGAAAATGTTCTATATCGAATTCTTTCATTAAGTAATCTCCACGCATCTATGGGGGTATTATCGTTTATTCTATAAAGGGTTACTAGCTTAGTGTGTATTAGTAAGCCGGTGTTCGAAGGCGGCCAATTCACCAATTTTGCTATCAATTAAAATGGGGCAGAATTTAGCTTGGGTTTCAGCGGTTAAATGAGAAAATGTACTATCGCAAACGGTAACAGCATTCCCTTTGCAATGTTGTTCTAGCATAGACGCCAAATTAACCGTGTTGCCCCACACATCGAAAATGCCGTGCTGTCTTCTAGGCATGCCAGCAGTAACAGGGCCTGCTGCAACGCCGATACGAATTTGGCAAGGCCAACCTTCTTTTAACGCAAAGATTTTAAAGGTGGCGGTAACAGCAAGCGCAAACAACACGCCGTTATTTATATGATGTGCACTTTTTTGTTCGCCTTTTTGTTTGCCATTTGAAGCACTTAAAGGAGGAAACATACACAGTTCGCTAACCGCCATGTATTCATCGCCATTCGTTTTTACTGGGTACATTTTATGGGCAGCGGCTAACACATCAATTTGGCTGTAAAAGGCATCCAATGCCTCTATCACTTTTTGTTCTCCAAACAAGGGGGCCAGTGTTTGATAACCTTTTATATCTGCAAATAACACACAGGCCGAGGAGAAGCTTTGCCGCATTAGCCCGGTCGAAAAGCCTGTTGATGCACTACTTGAAAACCTACTTAAAGGAGTATTCGGAACATGGCTCAAAGGGGGAGTAAAAGCGCTTGTAAGCTTGGCGGCAGGGGTTGCTTTTATCAACAATTGCCGTGTATGACGGTAGTTCACAGCAAGGTGATGAAGGTGGCGCCGGCTATGAGCATGCAAGGTCAGTATAAGTCCCACGCTGGCTAGAGTTAGGGTAATACTATTGCTACGACGAATAGCGCCTTGCCAACCGTGAAGTGAGTAGCTAAATAGGCCATCAATAGCACAGAATGTTAGGGCGAAAAGCAACCCCCAGTAAAGTCGTGGACGTTGCTCATGCTGGCTAAATACCCCCACACAGCATAAGCAGCCAATCAATAAAAAGTGCTGAATGTACATGTCGCCACGCCATAGGAATGTCGCTAGCACAATATAGCTGTAATAGCTGGTTAACAGCAGTGTACGGGCCCGCGTTGGCAGGCCTTTGTTGCACAAATATAGCGTGGTAAATGCACAAAGAATATGAAAGGTCAGATTCCACCACAGTGCAATATGGTGTGCGCTGTAGTGAGCATACGCCATCAATAGCGGTGTTTGTAACAACAAGCACAGGGCAAAAAAGCGTGCAGTTGCGTGAATTATTGCCGCTTTTGAATGAAATGTTTTGTGTGTAAGCATGCCTAAATCCCAACCATAAAAAAACGCGGACTGGCCGCGTTTTTAAGTGTATGGAAAAGGCGATGCCTTTATAACTGATCTACTAGCCTGATTGCATCACCAATGTAGCTTGCAGGTGTTAATGCTTTAAGGTCAGCTTTTGCTGCTTCTGGCATGTCTAAGTTATCAATAAACTCAGCCACGATTTCAGCGTTAACCTTTTTACCACGGGTCAACTCTTTCAATTTCTCGTAAGGCTTTTCAATACCGTAACGACGCATTACCGTTTGAATTGGCTCAGCTAGTAATTCCCAGTTGTTATCAAGTTCATTCAACAAGCTTTGCTCGTTAACTTCTAACTTGCTAATACCTTTAAGGGTAGCTTGATAAGCGATTACCGCATAACCTACACCCACACCCAAGTTACGAAGTACGGTGGAGTCGGTTAAATCACGCTGCCAGCGAGAAATAGGAAGCTTCGCGGCCAAGTGATTAAAGATAGCGTTAGCTAGGCCTAAGTTACCTTCCGAGTTTTCAAAATCGATAGGGTTAACTTTATGCGGCATGGTTGAAGAGCCAATTTCACCGGCAATGGTTTTTTGCTTAAAGTGACCTAGAGCAATATAACCCCACACATCACGATCGAAATCGATAAGAATGGTATTAAAGCGGGCTACTGCATCAAACAACTCGGCAATATAATCATGCGGTTCAATTTGCGTGGTATATGGGTTCCACGATAAGCCTAGCGATGTGACAAACTTTTCAGACTCGCTGTGCCAGTCTACATCAGCGTAAGCAGATAAATGGGCATTGTAGTTACCTACGGCGCCATTAATTTTGCCTAAAATTTCAACCTTAGCAATTTGTGCGCGTTGACGCTTCAAACGCATTGCCACGTTAGCCATTTCCTTACCCATGGTAGAAGGAGAGGCGGGTTGGCCGTGAGTACGTGCCATCATTGGAATATGTTGGTATTCCTTGGCAAGTGCTATTAAGGCATCGATAAGTTTGTCACAGTAAGGTAGCAACACGGTATCACGGGCTTCGGTAAGCATTAGGCCGTGAGAAAGGTTGTTAATATCTTCAGAGGTACATGCAAAGTGAATAAACTCGTTCACAGCAGATAATTCGCTGTTGCTAGCCACTTGCTCTTTTAGAAAGTATTCAACCGCTTTAACATCGTGGTTGGTGGTGCGCTCAATATCTTTAATGCGCATAGCATCATCAACACTAAAGTTAGCCACAATAGCATCTAATAATGCGTTTGAGGTATCAGAAAACGCAGGAACTTCTTCAATTTTAGTGTTCGCCGATAGCATTTGCAGCCAACGTACTTCCACTTCAACACGGTATTTCAGTAAGCCGTATTCGGAAAAAATACTACGTAATTCTACGCTTTTTCCAGCATATCGACCATCGACAGGGGAAATTGCAGTTAACTGACTCAGTTCCACCTTCAGCTCCTTAACTAGTTTATCAGCCTGAGCGCCTTTACAGCGCTATTTAAAATTTGTTTTCTGCGAAACAAAATGTTCCGACGTTTACCACCCATTTGACGCCACATTACCGCGGCGCGCACGCCTGCAAGTAATATAGCGCGAACTTTGTGCTGCGTAGCCGGTTGGCCAAGATGATCCGGATTACCCGCAATTTGAATACGCGGTGCTAATGGACTAATAATATCGCTATATATACTGGCCAACGACGACACAATTTGCGGGTTTTGAAAGTCTACATGCGCCAATTGACGCTGCACGTGAGAAATACGCTCTGCCAGTTCTTTCATGGCGGCAGGTTTACGTGCAAGTTTTCTTTCAAGACCAAGAATGCTGGCAATATAACGGGTCAGCTCGGTGTCTTTGCTCTGTTGTTTATCTGATAACTGTGCGAATAAGGTTTTATATCCTACTTCAAGGTTACTTAACTTGCCGAACACTTGCTGTGGATTTTCAGGATCGGTAACCAATATACTGGAAAGACTCGCTTCCACCGCTTCGTCGTTTGCGGTGCCTTTTCTTGCAAGGCTTTGCACAAGCGCCGCCGATTGGCAAACGCCAGCCAAAGCTAAATTATTTTCTACGTCGGTATCTAACATTAACGGATATAGCTCTCAATAATTCCGCCGCCTAAACACACTTCATCTAGGTAGAAAACGGCAGATTGACCAGGTGTAACCGCTTTTTGCGGCTCATCAAAAATAACTTCAATCATATCATCATTGATTGGCGCGATTGCGCAGGGGATATCAGTTTGACGATAACGAGTTTTTACCACTGCTCGCATAGGTTCTGTAATAGTAGTACGGTCTACCCAATGCAGTTGTTTTGCCACCAAGCCTTTAGAGTATAGGCGAGGGTGGTCGGCACCTTGGCCTACAATTAATACGTTGCGTGCTACGTCTTTATCTACCACATACCAAGGCTCTTCACCGTATTTAGCATGGCCACCAATGTGCAGCCCTTTGCGTTGTCCTAGGGTGTGATACATCAAGCCTTCATGTTTACCAATTTCTTCCCCTTCCGCGGTTTCAATAATGCCGGGTTGGGCAGGTAAGTAGCGGCCTAAAAAGTCTTTGAATTTACGCTCACCAATAAAACATATGCCGGTAGAATCTTTTTTATCGTGGGTGATTAGCCCTTGTTCTTCTGCAATTTTACGTACCAGTGGCTTTTCAATATCGCCCACAGGGAACAAGGTTTTCGCTACGTGTTCTTCACCTAGGGTATAGAGGAAGTAGCTTTGATCTTTGTTTTCATCCAACCCGCGCAATAGCTGCCACTTGCCATCTTGATGGCGGCGACGCACGTAATGACCGGTAGCAATATAATCTGCACCTAAGTCTTCGGCAGCAAATTCAAGGAACGCTTTAAACTTAATTTCCTTGTTGCACATGATATCGGGGTTAGGCGTTCTGCCTGCTTTATATTCTTCTAGGAAATACTCAAATACGTTGTCCCAGTATTCAGCGGCAAAATTGATGGTGTGAAGCTCAATACCTAGTTTGTCAGCGACGGCTTGTGCATCTTTTAAATCTTCGGCGGCTAAGCAATATTCATCATTATCATCTTCTTCCCAGTTCTTCATGAACAGGCCTTCCACCTGATAGCCTTGCTGTAACAACAAGTAGGCAGAAACGGAAGAGTCGACGCCGCCGGACATTCCGACGATTACTTTTTTGCTCGCGTTTGATTCAATATCAGTCACAACGTAGATAACACTCATTTAGGTTGATTTCAGGGTGGCGGATTTTACCAGATAAAGCCCACCAATTCACATAATAAAGCGATTGTGTTCAATCGTTTTGCTTTACCGACAGATTTTAGTGTCGGGAAGCGTAAATTGGTCGTTTAAAAGCGTATTTCAAGCGCCGAGTTTAAAAATTCAATAAACCAAAAAGCTATAACTAATAATGAACGTAATCATAGTGAGGTCTCATCGTTATATTGGTCTATTAAATAGCGAAACACACAATTGGGCGTTTGAATAAGCGTTTGAAGAAATCGGCATTGTTTTAGCGTCAATGTTAGAAACACACGTATTTGCCATTATCGATGCCATCAATGGTCCAATTGCCCACGCGATAGCGCACTAAACGCAATGTAGGAAAACCAATGTGGGCGGTCATACGCCTAACTTGGCGGTTCCTGCCTTCACTGATTGTGATAGATAACCAGCTAGTCGGGATAGCTTGACGAAAACGAACTGGCGGGTTTCTGTCCCATAATTCAGGAGGATCTATAGCTACAACTTTGGCTGGTTTGGTCATGCCGTCTTTAAGCTCTACCCCGTTACGCAAGGCGTCTAGCGCAGCCTCGTTAGGAATGCCTTCCACTTGCACCCAATAGGTTTTGCTGGTTTTGGCCTCGGGGTGTGCCAATTTATGTTGTAGCTTTCCGTCGTTAGTCAGCACCAATAACCCTTCGGAATCTCTGTCTAGTCGACCGGCAGCATATACCCCTGGTACATCAATATAATCCTTAAGGGTTTCTCGGCCGTCTGCATCAGTAAATTGAGACAGTACTTGAAAAGGTTTGTTGAAAAGTACGATTTTGCTTTCGTTTGCCATGGTGTGAATAATTACTCTTATTCTTAGGATGCCTTCTATCGCTAAAGCCTACCACAATGCGCGAAAAACTGCCCGAGTAAGACAAAGCTAAAACAATAAAGGGCATAAAAATGTGCGGGAAGTTCGGCGAAATTCAGGCAAGTCGTCGGTTAAGACAATGGTATGACTTGTAACTAAAAGTTTCGACCTTATACTAATGTTCGCAGTTATAAAAATAACAGACTGCCCATTCGTGTTGAGTGCATGAAGGTTGCGTTAATCTCAGCACGAGGACGAAAACAACAAGTGGTTCTGTTGTTAAGTGCAACAGAACATAAAACATCAATTACGTATCGTAGTGACCGAAGGCTTTCCACATGCTTTGTGTTAGTGCGACTAATGGACTAAAACGGTAGTACGCTACCGACAACATTGAGGTACATAATGACCAAGTCTAAGATCATCTATACTAAAACAGATGAAGCGCCAATGCTGGCGACGTACTCGTTGCTTCCTATTATTAAGAAGTTTGCTAGTGCTGCTGATGTTGAAGTAGAGCTAAGCGATATTTCTCTTGCGGCCCGTGTGTTGGCTACTTTTCCCGAGTTTCTTTCTGAAGAGCAACGTGTAACCGATACGTTATCTGAACTTGGTGAAATGACGCAAGATCCTGAAGCTAACATCATTAAGCTACCAAATGTAAGTGCGTCTATTCCTCAGTTGCGCGCCACTATCGCTGAGCTAAACGAAAAAGGCTTTAACGTACCGGCTTTCCCAGATTCGCCTAAAACTGACGAAGACCAAGAGATTCGTGAGCGTTACGGCAAGGTTCTAGGTAGTGCAGTAAACCCTGTATTACGTGAAGGTAACTCAGACCGCCGCGCACCTACTGCGGTTAAGAATTTTGCGCGCAAGCACCCGCATTCAATGGGCGAGTGGTCACAAGCATCACGTACTCACGTAGCGCACATGCGCGGTGGCGATTTCTATTCAGGTGAAAAATCAGTAACTGTAGAAAAAGAAGGTTACGTAAGCATTGAGTTCACCGGAAAAGACGGCAGCAAGAAAACGCTTAAGCCTAAAGTAAGCTTGCTTGCTGGTGAAGTTATTGACGCTATGTACATGAGCAAAAAAGCCTTGTGTGAATTCTTCGAAGAACAAATTGAAGATGCGAAAAACACAGGCGTTTTATTCTCGCTACACGTTAAAGCAACAATGATGAAGGTGTCTCACCCCATCGTATTCGGTCACTGCGTTAAAGTATTCTACAAAGACTTGTTCGAAAAATGGGGCGACTTGTTTGAAGAGCTAGGCGTTAACGCTAATAACGGTCTTGGTAGCGTATACGATAAAATTGCTAGCCTTCCTGAGTCTCAGCGTTCTGAAATTCAAAAAGACATCAATGCTTGTTATGCCGACCGCCCACCTATCGCAATGGTAAACTCAGACAAAGGTATTTCTAACCTACACGTACCAAGTGACGTAATTGTAGATGCTTCAATGCCTGCAATGATCCGTAACTCAGGTCAAATGTGGGGACCGGATGGAAAGTCGCACGATACTAAAGCGGTTATTCCTGAAAGTACTTATGCCACTATTTACCAAGAAGTGATTAACTTCTGTAAAACTCACGGTGCATTCGATCCAACTACAATGGGTACAGTACCTAACGTTGGTTTGATGGCGCAGAAAGCTGAAGAGTACGGTTCACACGATAAAACGTTTGAAATAGAAGCTGACGGTACAGTACAAGTTGTCGATCAAGACGGTAACGTATTGATGGAGCATGCTGTTGAAGAAGATGATATCTGGCGTATGTGTCAGGTGAAAGACGCACCTATTCAAGACTGGGTTAAGCTAGCAGTTACCCGTGCACGTCAATCTGGTATGCCAGCTGTATTTTGGTTAGATGATGAGCGTGCTCACGATGCACAGCTGATCACGAAAGTAGAAACCTACTTGAAAGACCACGATACGTCAGGTTTAGACATTTCAATTATGGCACCTGTTCGCGCGATTCGTTTCAGCATGGAACGTGCAATTCGCGGACTAGATACTATTTCAGTAACTGGTAACGTACTGCGTGATTACCTCACTGACTTGTTCCCAATTCTTGAGCTCGGCACCAGTGCTAAAATGCTTTCAATTGTGCCTCTAATGGCAGGTGGCGGTTTGTATGAAACTGGCGCAGGTGGTAGTGCACCTAAGCACGTTCAACAATTCGTTGAAGAAGGTCACCTTCGTTGGGATTCATTAGGTGAATTCTTGGCGTTAGCGGTTTCACTTGAAGACGTGGCAATTAAGCACGACAACAAGAAAGCTAAGATTATCGCTACAGCGTTAGACAAAGCGACAGAGACACTGCTAAACAATGGTAAGTCACCAATGCGTAAAGCTGGCCAATTAGATAACCGTGGTAGCCACGTTTATCTTGGTTTGTACTGGGCAGAAGAAGTGGCTAACCAAACTGAAGACGCTGACTTAGCGGCGCAGTTTAAAGCGGTATATGACGAACTATCGGCTAAAATCGATACAATCATTACTGAGATTGATGAATCTCAAGGTAAGCCTCAGGATATCGGTGGTTACTACTACCCTGATTCAGAGAAACTAGAGGCCACTATGTCGCCTAGTGAAACCTTGAAAGCGATTCTAAACGCTTAATAAAACTAAATAGGTTACTGATTTTTTAGTCACCTGTTTTAAAAGCGCCCCTGACCAAATAGTCAGGGGCGCTTTTTTTATATTTATTAACATTTAAAACAATCCTATCGGAGTAAATTTTTAAAAAATTTACTTATCTTTATGCTAATTAATTTTGGTTTTTTGCTGGTTAGTGCAATTTAATCTAACAATGTGAGTGAGCAGAAAGGCAATTTATCTGAATTAAACTCAGAATATTTAAAAATAAGTAATAATTAAAAGAAGCGTTGCGAGGAAATAAAGAAAATTTAATAAAAAGAGTAGAGCAGACTCATCTATGAGAGTGAACGATTGTCGACTCCCTAAGAAAAAACCCACTGCTGCCTAAGTAGGCAACAACAGGCTTCTGTAGAATATGTTCGGTGTTACTTAACGCTCTGGTTCTTCTTTAAAGCCTATGTTTTCGGCGTGTAGGCCTTTAGGGCCCTGTTGCACGTCATACGTGACTTCTTGACCAGCTTTAAGTGAGCGATATCCTTCCATTTGGATAGTTGAGTAGTGTGCGAAAATATCTTCACCACCATCTTCAGGTACAATAAAACCAAATCCTTTCGCGTTGTTAAACCATTTAACTTTGCCAATCGCCATACTTCGACTTCCTCTTAATCCTTGAACTAACACGATTATGCCCCCACAATATAATTGAAGGCAGCGTGACGTGTTTTGAAAACAACAACGTCACCTCTAAAATGTAGATTTTTTAACCATATTATGTCAAGTGCAAATGTGAATTAATTTTATCCTAAAGTTAGTGAGACATCTGCCAACAAAGCACTATTATTAATTATGAGTAGAGACAACGCCATTAGCATCGAAAGGGAAAAACTCAAAGACGCGCAGCGCCAAAAAACGCAGCCGCCGCCAATGTATAAAGTGTTGTTGAACAACGACGATTACACGCCAATGGATTTTGTAATTGAAGTGCTCATGCAATTTTTCAATATGGATGCTGAGAAAGCGCATCAAATTATGCTAACAGTACACTACCAAGGTAAGGCGGTTTGTGGCATTTTTACTGCTGAGATAGCAGAAACCAAGGTGATGCAGGTTAATCAGTATGCGCGTAAGCACAATCATCCGCTTATGTGTACTATGGAACAGGCGTAAGTCAATTTGTAGAGGGCGAGCGAAATGTTAAATAAAGAATTAGAACAGACGTTGAATGATGCGTTTGTATTTGCCAGAGAACATCGCCATGAGTTTATGACGGTCGAGCATTTATTGCTGGCGCTACTTGATAACTCGGCAGCCCGTGAAGCACTGCATGCCTGCGGTGCGGATATTGAAGCAATTAAAAGTGAGCTGATTTCTTTCGTTAAAGACACTACCCCGTTGATTCTTGACGAGCAAATGAACGAACGAGAAACACAGCCTACCTTAGGTTTTCAGCGCGTGCTCCAACGTGCAGTTTTCCATGTGCAATCATCTGGTAAAGAAGAAGTCACTGGTGCCAACGTACTCGTGGCTATTTTCAGTGAGCAAGAGTCTCAAGCCGTTTTCATTCTCAAAAAGTCTGATGTAACCCGCTTAGATATTGTTAACTTCATTAGTCACGGTGTGAGTAAAGCCGAAGATGATGCGCCACTTAACCCAGAAACGGGTGAAGAGGGTGAAGGCGGTGAAGAAAGCGGGTCGGCACTAAGTAAATACGCGACAGATTTAAATCGCCACGCCAAAGAAGGCAAGGTAGACCCATTGATTGGGCGCGATAAAGAAGTCGAGCGCACGATTCAGATTTTGTGTCGCCGTAGAAAAAATAACCCGCTGCTTGTGGGTGAAGCTGGCGTAGGTAAAACCGCTATTGCTGAAGGGTTAGCCTATCGAATTGTAAACGAAGACGTGCCTGAAGTTATCAGCAACAGTACCGTTTACTCGCTAGACTTAGGTGGCCTACTAGCCGGCACTAAATATCGTGGTGATTTCGAGAAACGCTTAAAAGCGATATTGAAAGAATTATCGAAAGACGAAGACGCCATTTTGTTTATTGATGAAATTCATACCATCATTGGTGCTGGTGCGGCATCTGGCGGTGTTATGGATGCATCTAACTTGCTGAAGCCTAAGCTTTCAAGCGGTGAACTTCGTTGTATTGGCTCAACAACTTATCAGGAATACCAAGGTATTTTTGAAAAAGACAGAGCCTTGGCCCGTCGTTTCCAAAAAGTGGATGTGACTGAGCCAAGCGTAAGCGACACTACCAAAATTCTACTTGGCCTTAAAAGCCGATATGAAGATCATCACAACGTACGCTATACACAAAAAGCTATTCAGGCTGCAGCTGAGCTTTCGGCTAAGTACATAAACGAACGTCACTTGCCTGATAAGGCTATTGATGTGATGGATGAAGCCGGTGCAAGCCAGCGCTTGTTGCCGCAATCGAAGCGTAAGAAAACGATTGGGGTAGGGGATATTGAGCAGATTATTGCGAAGATGGCTCGAATCCCTGAAAAGTCTGTCTCCGCGTCTGACAAAGAAGTACTTAAGAACCTTGGCCGCAACCTTAAAATGATGGTGTTTGGCCAAGACAAAGCCATAGAGACGCTTAACGACGCTATTTTGCTATCGCGTTCAGGGTTGGGTGCGGAAGAAAAACCAATTGGTAGTTTCTTGTTTGCAGGGCCTACCGGTGTGGGTAAAACCGAAGTCACGCAGCAACTTGCTAAAATAATGGGCGTTGAGTTGGTTCGTTTCGATATGTCTGAGTACATGGAACGCCATGCGGTTAGCCGTTTGATTGGTGCGCCTCCAGGTTATGTAGGTTTTGAGCAAGGTGGATTGTTAACCGATGCGGTTATTAAAAACCCATACTCAGTGGTACTGCTAGATGAAATCGAGAAAGCGCACAGTGATATCTACAACATTCTGTTGCAGGTCATGGATCACGGTACGCTTACCGACAACAATGGCCGCAAGGTAGACTTTAGAAATGTAGTATTGGTAATGACGACCAATGCGGGTGTACAAGAAACGGTGCGCAAGTCTATTGGCTTTAAACAGCAAGATCATAGCCACGATGCGCTATCTGAAATCAACAAGGTGTTTACCCCTGAATTCAGAAACCGCTTAGACGGCATCATCTGGTTTAATCACCTAGATGCTGAGGTTATCTTGCAGGTTGTTGATAAGTTCATTATCGAGCTTCAGGCGCAGCTGGACGTTAAAGGAGTATCTTTAGAGGTTACCCCTGCAGCACGTGCTTATTTAGCCGAGAAGGGCTACGACAAGTCCATGGGTGCCCGTCCTATGTCTCGCTTAATCAAAGAAGAGATTAAGAAAGAACTGGCGAATGAATTGCTGTTTGGTGAATTAACGAAAGGCGGCGACGTTAAAGTAGATTTGAACGACGATAAGTTGGAGTTTGAATATTCGGGCGTTGATGCAGTTAAAGAAGAAACAGAGTCTAGCTAACACCTAGTGACCTTGTTGCACTAGACGTGTAATGTTGAATAAAAAATGCTGCGCCTGAAAGGGTGTGGCATTTTTTTTGTTTTTAAAACCTTGAGCCTCTAACGCGATAAACGCGATAAACGCGATAAACGTGAAAGGGCTAGGCAGTTTGATTGCCTGTTGATGCAAAGTGCCAAATTCTAAGTGTCAAATACTAAGCGCTAAACCCAAACCCCAAATGCAAACCCAAACACTTTAATGCTAAACCCCAAGCGTTAGGGTACTGCCAAATGCCTTCGCGGGGCTTAACTCTACACATACAAAAAAGCCCAATGATTTACATTGGGCTTTTTTTTGGAATGCGTTGACCGCTTAATGGCTCATTATCTGGCGCGATAAATGATACGACCTTTTGTTAGGTCATAAGGAGTCATCTCAACAGTGACCTTATCGCCAGTAAGAATTCGGATATAGTTTTTACGCATCTTACCAGAAATATGTGCTGTCACTACGTGACCATTCTCTAGTTCAACACGGAACATAGTATTAGGTAGGGTGTCTTGAACCGTACCTTCCATTTCAATACAATCTTCTTTTGCCATGTAAAGCAGTTACCTCAGTAATTCAAATTTTTTGCCGCGCAGACATTAACCAATCTTGCGTTGCGTGTAAAGCGATTAAGCAGGTTTTTTATCAAAACGGTGCCATTTGTTGCCAGAAAATTGCTCATAAGGGAAAAATTTATGCTTATAAGACATTTTTTGGCATTCTTCTACGTAATATCCCAAGTAGACAAAATCTCGTTCTTGTTGCTTTGCCTGCTCGATTTGCATCATGATCATCCACGTCCCAAGAGACGATGAGTGATAATCAGGATCGTAAAAAGTATAAAGTGCCGATAAGGCTTGATGCTCTTCGCCATTGTCGATGGTGTCTGTCACTGCTACTGCAATCAACGTATCGCCATCGTAGGCTTCAATAAATTGGGGGCGTTTCCACTCGCACAAAATAAAGTTTTCAAACTGTTCGCTAGAAGGCGGATACATACTACCATCGGTGTGCCGGGCGCAAATATATTTCTCGTACAATGGGTAATATAAATGATTGGCGCTCTTGGCGCTGGTTACTACAAAATGTTGGTTGCGATTGAGTATACGCTTTTGACTTTTAGAAGGACAAAAAGTAGCCACCGGTATTCTTACCGATTCACAGGCATGACAGTCTGGACAGTGTGGGCGGTAGATTTGCTCACCGCTGCGTCTAAACCCTACTTGAATAAGTTGACCGTAACGCCACGCAAGCTGGTTATCTGATTCGGCATAAACCAGTAATTGTTCTTGTTGATTGGGCAAATAGCTACAATCAAAAGATTGCGTAATTCCAAATCTCACGGTGTGATAACCTGCGGATGCCACTGATGCATGTAGTCGGTAGTTAAAGAGCCTTCATCGGTTAGAGTGTGGTTGCTAGTTTGCAGTTTTTCAATAAATTCGTTACGGAAAATTGTTTTCGCACCCAGTGAGGCAAGATGATCCGTTGGCAGCTGACAATCAATGAATGCCATCTCGTTACGCTTCATGTGCTCAACTAACGCTAGCATAGCCAATTTAGAGGTGTTGCTTTGTTTGTGAAACATAGACTCACCGCAATACACTTTCCCTACACCTACGCCGTATAAGCCTCCAACAAGCGCATCACCGTCCCACACTTCTACCGAATGCGCTAAACCAAGCTGATGCAAATAACTGTAAGCTTTTTGCATATCTTCTGTTATCCAGGTGTCTTGACTGGGCGCTTGTGAATTCGGATTCTTACGTGGAATATTGGCACAGGCATTAATCACAGAATCGAAGGCGTGATTTAACGTCACCTTGTAGCGCTTTTGTCGAGCCAGTTTGCGTAAACTTTTCGAACACACAAAATCATCTAACTCGATAATAGAACGTGGATTGGGCGACCACCACAACAAGGGTTCATCATCGCTAAACCAAGGAAATATTCCGCTAGAATAGGCAGAAAAAAGACGCTGGGCGCTAAGATCTGCGCCAAAGGCTAGTAGGCCGTTTGGATCGTCAAGTGCTTCAGATACAGGAGGAAAGGGTGTATCAATGTCTAAATAAGGCAGCGCTATCATAAAAGGAAAGACATCAAGCCCTGAAAATGGCAGGGCTTGAAATCGAACAAGGCTTAGCCTTGCTCAGGCATAAAGCCATCTAAGTATTTTTCTGCATCTAACGCAGCCATACAGCCTGTTCCCGCAGACGTTATTGCTTGACGGTAGATATGGTCGCTCACATCACCGGCAGCAAATACACCTTCAACACTGGTTTGCGTTGCATTGCCATGCAAGCCGCTATTTACCACAATGTAGCCGTCTTTCATTTCAAGCTGTTCAGCGAAAATGTCAGTATTAGGCTTGTGGCCGATAGCCACGAAAAGACCCATTACATCAATTTCTTCGGTGGCTTCACCATCGGTTTCTTTAATACGAATTTTCGTTACACCCATTTCGTCACCCATGACTTCATCAAGGGTACGGTCTAAGTGTAATACCACATTGCCATTTTCCGCTTTGTCGCGAAGACGCTGTTCAAGAATTTTTTCACTACGGAAAGTATCACGGCGATGCACAACGTGAACTTCAGACGCAATGTTAGATAAATACAAGGCTTCTTCCACTGCGGTATTACCACCGCCAATGACCGCTACTTTTTGGTTACGATAGAAAAAGCCGTCACAGGTAGCACAGGCCGAAACCCCTTTACCCATAAACGCTTGTTCAGATTCCATACCAAGATATTTAGCAGATGCACCTGTGGCAATAATTAAGGCGTCACACGTGTATGTGCCACTGTCACCATAAAGAGTGAAAGGACGCTTGGTTAAGTCTGTTTTATTAATATGGTCGAAGATAATTTCAGTATCGAACTTCTCTGCATGCTTTTGCATACGAACCATAAGGTCAGGACCGGTTAGTCCTTCAGGATCGCCTGGCCAGTTTTCTACTTCTGTGGTCGTAGTAAGCTGTCCGCCTTGCTGGATCCCCGTCAAAAGCACAGGTTCTAGGTTTGCTCTAGCTGCATAAACTGCCGCTGAGTAGCCTGCTGGGCCCGATCCTAAAATAAGTAGGCGAACATGTCTGTTATCTGCCATTTGTATCTCCAACTAATGCCCATTTATCCGGGCTGAATTCTGCTATAATTTTGAAGCGAAGCTTGCCAACTGTCTGTCGCGCTGTCACTACGCTATAGGTAGCTAGGTAAGGACTGTACCTTGCTTTTTCAACTGCTAATCGGCCAATACCTTTGAAAAACACGATACCTTCGCACAATAGCACTGAAAGAAGGGCATTATGATGCCTTCATGATGATGAAAAGTCACCCATCTGATGTACTTGGTGATAATTAATTATGCAATTAAGTCTGTTTTTAAATTATTTATAATAAAAGGCGGCGATATTGCGACGAACTTGCGTTGTATTAGGCGAAATTCGTATTACAATTCATGTTGTAGCAATACGTTAAATCTGTGCTTTAGAAATCATGTTTAGACACCATATTAACCTTGAGCGCTGGGGTAATAATTAAGTGTTTGTATTATCACTGAGCTTTATGGCAAAAACAGCGTTTAAATATGCATAGCGTTTTAATTTGCGATAGTCACGAGCCAATACGGCGTTAAAGCGGCGCCAACTGGCTATTAGTGAATAAGAACAAGTATCCAGAGTGCGCTACTTACTGAAGCGAAATGAGGTGGTTTATGTCACAGTCTGTGATAACAATGCTAAAAGATGGCCAGCACTACATGAAAACCTGGCCCGTCAAAAAAGAACTGTATGCCTACTTCCCTGAATGTAGGGTGGTTGCAGCCACGCGTTTTGCTATAAAGACCATGCCACCTGCGGCGATACTCTCTTGCGCACTGTTACTTCAGAACATGGGCACAGACTATTTCCCCCAAACTATCACTATAGGTGCATTCTTTCTCAGTATTCCGCTTCAGGGATTATTGTGGTTGGGTCATCGTTCAAACCAATACTTACCACCGCAGTTAAATAGCTGGTATCTAGATATTCACAGCAAGATGCGCTCTGAAGGTTGTAATGTATCGTCGGTCAAATCGAAACCGAAATATAAAGAATTGGCAGCGTTGCTCAAAACTGCTTTTAATGATTTAGATAATGTATTTACTAAACATTGGTTCCGCTAAAATACGGTTGCTTGTTACTTTGTCGAAGCACGTTCGCGAGCTAGCGAATTAACCAACTAATTAACTAACTTTTCTTCTACAAGTACGCCATTGCATTTTCGGCACTTGTACTGCGCCCCTTTTAAAATTTTGTTGTGTCGTCTTATTGTCAGTTGGTGTGAACTGCAAAGGCAGGCATAGTTGAACAACTTACCAATCACGCCTTTTACATCAAAACTGTGGGTAGCGTTAGCCGGACGCTTAAACACATCAACCATAATCGCCTGCCATTCCACACCGTGGGGTTTTACCTTTTTGAATAATTGCCAAGTAAGTAAATGGCTCACTTCATGGGGAATGACATCTTCGAAAAATTCGTGTTCATTCTGTTTGAATAGTTCGGGGTGTAAGTTAATGCGATTTTGTTGAAGAAACGCAGTGCCTGCATTTTTACCAGAGCGTCTAAAGGTAAGCGCAGGGCGGGGGAATGTGCGCTTAAAATATTCATCAGCGCGTTGGTAGCAGCCTTCTACAGCATCAGCAATGTGCTGACGCTGTAGAGAGGTTAAATCATGGTTTGCTATAGTAGTACCTTACCTACGTGACTAATTATTCTACTTGGCACTGCAGGCAAAGAATATAGGTACCCATCGGGTCGTTCAGTTCGTTGAAAATACTGAACTCGCCTAATACACGTTTAAATTCATTAATTAGCGCAGAGTCTGAGTTAGCAAACTGCCACTTTCCAACAAACGTAAAGGCTTGACCGAAGAACTCTTTCCAAAACAGTTCTTGTGCTGAAAGTGTACGTTGAACATAGAATGTATCGTAGTTTTCTAGTGCAGCGAATTCTGCCGCGGCATTAACAGCGTCTTCTAGCGTGCCCAGTTCATCAACTAGTCCAAGTTCTAAGGCGTCGGTACCAATCCATACACGGCCTTGTGCAACGTCATCTACTTCATCTACCGTCATATCTCGAGCGTTCGATACCAAAGATAAGAAGTTACCGTAGCTAGTTTCAACATTACGTTGCAAAATTTGACCAAATTCTGGTGCTAAAGGGCGTACTGCTGAGAAACCCGCTAGCTCATTCGAGCCAACACCATCACTATGAATGCCTAAGTAATCAAGTGAGTTTTCGTATGTCATAAACATGCCGAATACGCCGATAGAGCCAGTAATAGTGCTTGGGCTGGCAAAAATGCGATCGGCGTTTGCTGCAATCCAATAACCGCCTGATGCAGCGTAAGTACTCATAGAAACCACCACCGGTTTACCTGCGTTTTTCAACTCAAGTACTTCTTGGCGGATAATCTCTGAACCTAACGTACTGCCCCCTGGGGAATCTATTTGCAGTACTACTGCTTTAACGTTTTCATCTAGACGTGCTTTACGCAATAACCGTGCAGTACTGTCGCCGCCAATGGTGCCCGCTTTTTGATTGCCATTTAAAATAGTGCCCTTCGCTACCACAATAGCCACCTTATCGATGTCACTATTGATAGACGGTAGGGGAGGATTAACGACTTTCAAGTAGGTGTTAAAGTTAGTCACGTTAACACCGTGATTGTCTTCGTTTTCGCCCACAAGACCGGTAAGTTCAACGCGAACCTCTTCTCGGGTTTTTAGTGCATCTACCCAATTATTTTGTAATGCGTAATTTGCAAAATCCCCACCAGCTTGTTCAAACTTAGCCAGTAAGCCTTCCAAGGTTTCATCAAAGTTGGAAAGTGGGATGCCACGGGCCGCAGCAACGTCTTCTTTATATTGCTGCCAGTAACCGTCTAACCATTTACGCTCAGCTTCTTTGGCCGCTTCAGACATATCGTTGCGAATAAGTGGTTCTACGGCAGATTTATAAGTACCCACGCGGAAAATATGTGTAGTAACTTTAAGTTTTTCCAGGAAATCTTTGAAATACATGCCATAACGACCATAGCCATCTAGCAGTAATGAACCCATAGGATTGAGATAAACGTGATTCGCATGAGACGCAAGGTAGTACTGCTCTTTAGTGTAGTAGTCACCAATAGCGTAAACAGGCTTTTCAGAGGTTTTGAAATCGTTGATGGCGCGCGCAACTGTGCGAAGTTTGTCTAAACCGCCGCCAGATAAACCTTGAAGGTCTAAAACTAACGCTTTAATCCGTCTGTCTTGCTTAGCGTTTTCGATAACCTTTACGACATCACGCACTAGCACTTCTGGGTTATCAGGCTCTGACCCCATGGCATCTTGTAAAAACTGTTCAAAGGGATCGACAGACTCTTTTTCAATAACAAGTTGTCCGTTCAACGTAAGTAAAAGCGCACTATTCGCTTTAACCGTAAGTTGGTCGTCTTCTTGAGAGGTAATCGCAATGATTATGCCAACAAAAATCACCAGAAAAATGACATTGAAAAAAAGCTTACGGGTGAAGTTTAAAACCGTCCACAGGCCAATAAATAAGGATTTAGTCCAGTTTCCTTTGGCAGCCATAAATTACATTACCTTCTGTTTGTTTAACTCTATTATGTTACCGAATCGAAACTAGATCGCTAACTTATTTGTAATTGTTTGTGATTGTACCGCAAAGTCACTCACTTATGGGCATTCTCGTCATCTGTTAGCCATTGCGCAATCACTTCAGCGATGTGCTTATGATCATTCGCGCTTAGTTGCATCATTAAGTCGCCAGTGGTCTTTTTATAGCCTACTTTTTTGTGGCCACGCACAAACAACCGCTTAAGCGGTGATGTTTTTTGCGTATCCCGTGGTTGTTTTCTATTGTTAAGTGAAAGTTTATTCACTTCATCACGTTCCTATAACAATACGTTAAAAACCAAACTCCATTAACAAGGCGCTTGATAATGATAAAACAATTATACGCGAACCTCTTTAAAAAACTAAGTGTGGCAGATGGAATACCATTACTGTTGTTAAGGCTTTATTTAGCCCCTGTCATGATTCAAGCTGGTTGGAATAAGGCGAGCAGCTTTTCGTCCATTGTTGACTGGTTTGGTAATGAAGACTATGGATTGGGATTGCCATTTCCGCTCGTGCTTGCTTTTCTAGCCACTGCTGCTGAGTTAGTAGGCGGTATATTCTTATTACTCGGTTTACTTACTAGGTTGGTGGCTATTCCGTTGATGGTAACCATGTTAGTGGCCATATTCACCGTGCACATCGACAACGGGTGGTTAGCCATTGCCGATGCATCATCTTGGCTAGCCGATGGCACTATTTTGATGAACGACAGTGTCATGGCGGCACCTGAGAAATTAAGTGCTGCTAAATCTTTACTGCAAACGTATGGCAACTACGATTGGCTTACTTCCAGTGGTAGTTTAGTGGTGCTAAATAATGGTATTGAATTCGGTGCTACCTATTTTGTGATGCTGCTGGTGCTATTTTTCTATGGGGGTGGTCGCTATGTAAGTATTGATTACTTCTTTCGCCCTAAGTTGCGAGATAACAACTTTAGGTAGCCTGCCCCTAAAATAGACCCGCTATGCTGGTCTTTTCTCATAATAGAACGTAGGATCTTCATAACGCTTTGTTCGATAATAGGATACTGAAATGGATGCACTTACGTTACTGCTTAACAGAAGCTCTCAACCTAGACTTACTGCGCCTGCTCCGTCAGGTGATGCGCTTGAAAACATTATGCAAGCTGCACTTCGTGCCCCTGATCATGCGTGTTTAACGCCGTGGCGTTTTATCGTTTGTGAGGGTAAAGGGCTAGATAAACTAGGCAGTTTATATGAGCAATCTGCTATCGATAACGATAAGTCTGAGAAAGAAATTGAGCGGGCAGTGCAGTTACCTCGTCGAGCACCTATGATTGTGGTGGCGATTGCTAAGCATGTTGAACATGAAAAAGTCCCCCGTGTAGAGCAAATTGCTTCTGCATCGTGTGGGGTGATGGCTATGCAAATGGCTGCAGTAGCCCAGGGGTTTAATGGCATGTGGAGAACGGGAAGTTATGCCCATTGCGATACGGTAAAGCGTGGTTTTGATTTAAACGATGACGACGAGATAGTTGGGTTTTTATATTTAGGTACGCCAGCGTTTGAACCTGCGGCGAAACCCGAACGTGATACTTCTGACTACTTTGAATATTGGCGCTAACCCCCTAGCTTTTTGAATGCTGGACGGCAGTTTCACGCTTTATGCTATAGGGTTGGTGCTAAGAGGTTTATGTGACGAGCTTTGCATTACAAGGTTATTGCTAAGAGATTAACGCTACGAGATTAGCGCTACGAGATTAACGTTACGAGCTTTGCGTTACAAACTTTATGTTACACGCTTAGGCAGAAAGCTAACCGTGCAGACAAAGTATAGGACAACATTATCTGCACGGATTGCGCGGGAAGGGGCGGTGTTACAATTTGAGCCACCTCTTATCCCAAACTTTATCCTACATGCAGATTTACATTGTATCCGGCGTATTTACGGATATTGATAACACGGTCGCCATCCAGCATCCAATACTGGCCTTTAATTCCAGTGAGTACGCCTTCAAATTCTGGGGTTTTATCTAAGTTAATCGATTTGATTTTTTCAGGATAAGTATCAACAGGGTAGTGAATGTTATGCACTTCACCATCGGCTTCAGACACCGCTTGTATCCCTTTTGTCTGCTGAATTTGAGCTAATCCATCAGCAATTTTCGACAATATAGTGGCTTTTACCTCAAGTAAATCAACCTGTTCTGGTGCACTTTTCAACATAGTGCGCCAATTGGTTTTATCGCCAATATGCTCTTTGCAAAGCATTTCCACTAGGCCGCTGGTGAGCCTGTCTGTTACGCGTAACATGACCGTGGCTTGGGTAGCACCCTGATCCATCCAGCGGGACGATACCCCATCAGTAACGTGGCGAGTGATGCCGACTTTTACATTGCCGGTGTTAGCTAAGTACACAAAGTGCTCGCTAAAGCAGTGTTCTTCGCCCCATTGCGGTTCTCGACATGTTCCTTCGTGGTAGTGACATTTTTCAGGTTTAATAATACAGCTATCGCATTGGGCTAATGAAATTAAGCAAGGGTAGCAATAGCCTTGGCTAAAGCTTTTTTTGGTCTTTCTATTGCAATGTACGCAGTTAATGTCGCCCGTAAAATCTAGGGAAACCTTTTGGCCGATAACTGGGTTTATATCTACCTTGTGTTCTCCAATAGGAAGCTGGTAGTTTACCGTGTTGTTGTCGTCAGCATGAGTGCGCATTTTTCTAAGCGCACCGCTATAAGATGTGGTCATGGTGTATTCCTATTCGCTTAGCTCGCCGCAGAGGTTTTGGGTAAGCTTGGCTTTAATGGTTTCAAACGGCAGATTCTTACTTAATAAATAATGTAATTTTGCCAATGCTGCTTCGGGGGTCATATCGCTGCCAGATAACACGCCCACTTCTTGTAAACCATGCCCAGTGGCATACCCGCCCATGTTGACGCGACCGCGCATACACTGGGTGCAATTAAGCACCGGTATTTGCCTGTCCCTTGCATATTCTAATTGAGCAATTAGGGCTGGGCTTTGGGGGGCATTTCCCACGCCGTAACTTAATAAAATGAGTGCATTTACCGGTTGTTGTAAGGTATTTTTAAGCACTTCTGAAGAAATGCCAGGGTACAAACTTACCATACCAATGGGCTGAGCTTTTACACTCGAAACCTTCAGGGGTTTATCTGACTTAGTGGCAAGTTCACCGGCTTTAAGGCGGATGTTAATACCTGCTTCAAGAAGTGGTGGGAAGTTAGGTGAATCGAAGGCACTGAATCCATCGGCATCTACCTTACGACTGCGATTTCCCCGTAATAAGCGGTTATTGAAAAACAAACCGACTTCTGCAATGGGGAAATTAGCCGCAACGTAAAGCGCGTTTAGCAGGTTAACTTGACCGTCAGAACGCAGCTCTGCAAGAGGAATTTGTGAACCAGTAACTATCACAGGCTTGGTCAAATCTTCCAGCATAAAGCTTAACGCAGATGCGGTATACGCCATGGTATCTGTGCCATGCAAGATGATGAATCCGTCGTATTTATCATAGTTTTCTGCAATATCATCGGCAATGCGCTGCCAATCAGAAGGGTTCATATCCGATGAATCAATCAGGTTATCGTACTCATGCAGTGTGAATAATGGCATTTCACTACGATGAAACTCAGGCATGTCATTCAATGTATCACCAAGGAACCCAGCCGCTGGAACATAACCATGATCTGATGGCTTCATTCCGATGGTACCGCCTGTGTAGGCAATATAGATATGTTTACGCATTGCGTAACCTCACTTCTTTTGTGGGTTTAGGCAGAATGACGGCATTCTAACAGCCCGCAGACTAAAGTCATCCTGATCGCGCAAAAACCTTGTAATCATTAGGGGGGAACAGGCAATATTGGGCGGTAAATTAATAATAAATACACGACAGGTTATTTTTATAATGAAAACAATGAAGATAAGTTTACTTAGTGCTGCCATAGTGGGCGGCTTAATGGCTGCACCCGCTTTAGGGCATCAGCAAGACAATACAGCGGTTTCTACACAATTGCAGTCTGCGGTTAGTGAAACTAAAGACATCATGGAAGTGGATGCAAATAAAACCGAGGCAGAAAAATTAGCCGCCTTAACGCTTAAATATTTCAACGAGTCGTTGGAACAAAACCCAGTAATGGCGACATTTTATGGCGTGAGCGATTATAACGATAAGTTTAACGAGCCTTTAAGCGAGGCGTCTATCGCAAAATCAAAGGCGCACGAGCAAACGTATTTAGCAGCCATTAATGCTATTGATGCGTCTAAACTTTCTGGGCAAGACTGGATCAGCTACCATATTTTCAAAAACGACAGAGAACACCGCATTGCGGGATACGAGTTTGGTAGCCAGTACATGCCAATTAATCAAATGTATGGTGTGCATACTTTTTTCCCCATGCTGGGCTCGGGTCAATCTGCCCAGCCGTTTGTTACGGTAAAAGACTACGAAAACTTTATTTCACGTACTAAAGGCTACGTAGCGTTTATCGATAGCGTAATCCAGTATATGAAAAAAGGCATTGAGGAAGGCGTGGTTTTACCGACTGCTATCACCGAAAAAATGGTGCCGCAGTTAAGTGCTCACGTTGTTAAAAAGGCCTCTGAGAGTGTGTTTTACGGTCCAGTAAAACAGCTTGAAACAAATGAAAACATTAGCGACGATGAAAAAGCGCGTTTAGCCGCAGCCTATGAAGGAATGATCACTGAAATGATTGTACCTTCGTATCAAAAATTGCACGACTTCGTAGTAGAAGAATACTTGCCCCACACTCGCGCTACCGTAGGTTACTCAGATTTACCGAACGGAAAGGCGTGGTACGAGTACAAAATTAAAGACAATACCACCTTAGCGCTGAGTGCCGATGAAGTGCATGAGTTTGGGTTATCTGAAGTGTCGCGCATATTAGGTGAAATGAAAGCGGTCAAAGAAATCGTGGGCTTTGAAGGAAACCTAGCGGCGTTCTTCGACCATCTTCGTACTGACGATAAATTCTACTTCGAGTCTGATGAAGCCTTAATTAAAGCGTACACCGACGTGAAAAAGGATATAGACGCCCGTTTGCCCAAGCTTTTCAGCGTATTTCCGAAAGCTGATTATATTGTAAAAGCGGTAGAACCTTATCGTGAAGCGTCATCGGCAGCAGCTAGCTACATGTCTCCTGCCCCTGATGGCAGTAGACCCGGCATTTTCTATATCAACACTCGTGATTTAAAAGCGCAGCCAAAGTTTAGTTTGGAAACCCTTAGTATTCACGAAGCGGCGCCTGGTCATCACTTCCAAATAGCTATTCAGCAAGAAGTGGAAGGTTTACCTTTGTTTAGAAAATTCAACGGCTATACCGTGTTCAGTGAAGGCTGGGCCTTGTATGCGGAAAGCTTAGGAAAAGAGCTTGGCATGTTTACCGACCCCTACATGTGGTACGGACGACTAAACGACGAACAGCTTCGTGCTATGCGCCTGGTGGTTGATACAGGGCTGCATGCTAAGGGGTGGAGCCGCGAAAAGGCCATTGCGTATATGCTTGATAACTCATCAATGGCTGAGTCTGATGCGGTGGCAGAAGTAGAACGTTATATTTCTATTCCTGGTCAAGCGTTAGCGTATAAAGTGGGAGAACGTCATATCAGACATTTACGTAATCAAGCCACAGAAGCCTTAGGTGACGACTTCGATATTAAAGCGTTCCACAGCAATATACTGACCGATGGGGCAATGCCAATGCCTATCTTGAGTGACAAGATGTCGATGTGGATAGACGAAGTAAAATCTAAAATCTAAATTCTAAAAGCTAAGGCGAGTAAGTTGATAGCTTAGCTTAGCGAAAAGAAAGGCAAATAAAAAAGCGGCTGTGAAAAGCCGCTTTTTTTATATTTATTTTACTTCTTTACCCGCTGCCTGTTGGTCGGCATGGTAACTAGAGCGAACCATTGGGCCACTAGCTGCATGAGTAAAGCCAATGTCTTTGGCGTAAGCGCCTAGCGCATCAAATTCATCAGGGTGAACATAACGCTTAACAGGGAAGTGATGGCGACTTGGCTGTAAATATTGGCCAAGTGTTAACATGTCCACATCGTGAGCACGTAAATCGCGAAGTACGCCTTCAATTTCCACATTTTCTTCGCCCATACCCATCATTAAGCCAGACTTGGTCTTAACATCTGGATGCTGCGCTTTAAATTTCTTGAGCAAGTCTAGTGACCACTGATAGTTAGCACCAGGGCGACACTCGCGGTATAAGCGCGGAATAGTTTCCAAGTTGTGATTGAACACATCAGGAACACCATTTTTGAAAATTTCTAATGCGCGATCCATACGGCCACGGAAGTCCGGTACTAGCACTTCAATTGTGGTCGTCGGGCTGTGCTCGCGAATCGCGTTGATACAATCAACGAAATGCTGTGCACCACCGTCACGCAAGTCATCGCGGTCTACCGAGGTAATTACCACGTAACGAAGATTCATTTCAGCAATGGTTTTCGCTAGCTTTTCTGGTTCTTCTGCACTTGGCGGTAGTGGTTTACCGTGGGCAACATCACAGAACGGACAACGACGGGTGCAAATGTCACCCAAAATCATAAAGGTTGCCGTACCATGGTTGAAGCACTCAGCTAAGTTAGGGCAGCTGGCTTCTTCGCACACAGAATGCAGTTTATTCTTTCTTAAGGTCTTCTTAATATGGTCAATTTTATCGGTGCTGCGTGGCAGCTTAATTTTGATCCACGAAGGCTTGCGCAGCATTTCTTCCTTTTCAGTAGGAATAATGGTGACAGGAATGTGTTTTACTTTTTCGTCGTCGCGGAGTTTAACTCCAGCTACAGGTCGTGCGTTACTCATCAAAACCTTCTTTATGTCGTTTTTCCGTAATGGAAAGCGCTTCAAGTAGTAAGTCGGTGAGAACTTCACCGGCAACACTTATCGAATCTGGGCCATTCAGACTGGCGGTATCAATCATTTCCATACCTGCATAACCGCATGGGTTAATGCGCTGAAACGGTGACAAATCCATACTAACATTTAATGCCAATCCATGAAATGAGCAACCGTGACGAATTCTTAACCCTAGTGAGCAAATTTTTTTCTCATCTACATAAACCCCTGGTGCATCGGGTTTAGGGTAGGCGGTAACACCGTATTTGGCCATTAAGCCTACCACAGCATCTTCCATCGCAGTCACTAAGTGACGTACACCTAGCTTGCGTCTTCGAATATTAATAAGAAGATAGATAACCTGTTGGCCTGGGCCGTGATAGGTTACCTGACCGCCTCTGTCGACTTGCACCACGGGAATGTCACCGGGCATCAAAATGTGTTCAGCTTTGCCTGCTTGACCTTGTGTGAATACAGGGTCGTGCTCAACCAGCCAAATTTCATCTTCAGTCGTATCATCACGTTCATCCGTGAACGCTTTCATGGCAGCCCATATGGGCTCGTAGCTTTGTCTGCCAAGTTGCCGAATAATGACAGAGTCGGTTAGGGTGCTCACTTATAGTACGACTCTTACAAGTTCTAACTTAGCAAGTTCAGTGTAAATAGTTTCCATGTGCTCTTTGCTGGTCACTCGTACACTTACCGATACAGAATGGTAATTACCTTTGCTGCTAGGCTTCACTGCGGGTGAATAATCACCTGGCGCGTGCTGCTGTAAGCACTCAATTACGTGATTAGGTAAATCGTCATGGGCGATGCCCATTACTTTAAATGTTTGATTTGTCGGAAAATCTAGAAGTTCATCGAAACGGGTATCCATGCGATATCCTTTTTATACAGTCATTAAATACAAAAACGGCCCGATTATACCAATCAGGCCGCCCTTGAACTAGTGTAGCGAGGCGTAATGTTACGCTTCGTCGAAGCCCAGTTGCAGCATAATGTAATCTTTAATGCGGTTAAACATGCTGCCTTCTTTCACTTCTTGCAAAGTGACAAGGGGGTAGCTGGCTACATCTTCGCCTTCGAGTTGAAGGAAAAGTGTGCCGACAACTTGGCCTTTAGCCAGTGGCGCTTCTAGTTTTTTATCTAGTTCAAAATTGGCTTCCAAGTTAGCCGCCTGGCCGCGTGGAATGGTAATGGGGGTAGATTGGTTAATTCCAAGGTCTACGGTTTCTCTATCGCCCATATAAATGCGGTGTGCTACAAAACTATCGCCAGCGTGGTAAGGCGTTAGCGTTTCATAAAAGCGAAAACCATATTTAAGTAGCTTCTTGTTTTCAACCTTACGGGCTCTTTCACTATCTGTACCCATAACTACAGAGATTAAGCGCATGTCGCCTTGTGAGGCAGAAGTAATAAGGCTGTAACCCGCGTCTGACGTATGGCCAGTTTTAATGCCATCAACGTTTAAGCTTTTGTCCCATAATAGGCTGTTACGGTTATATTGCTTGATGCCATTAAATGTAAATTCTTTTTCGCTGTAAATTTTGTACATTTCAGGAGTTTCAGCAATAAGCGCACGAGACAGCACAGCCATATCACGAGGGGTAGTGTAGTGATCTGGGTCGTGCAGGCCGTGGGCATTAACAAAGTTAGACGATGTCATACCAATAGCTTGTGCATGCGCATTCATCATGCTGGCAAACGCCGCCTGTGAACCGGCAACGTGCTCTGCCATGGCAACACACGCATCGTTACCTGATTGCACTACAATACCGCGTAATAAATCGCTTACCGATACTTGCGTTCCCACTTCGATAAACATCTTTGATGAATCTGGGAATTTTTTAGCCCACGCATTTTCAGAAATGGTCACTTCGTCTGAAAGGCTAATGTTACCGGCTTGCAATTCTTTTCCAATCACATAAATGGTCATGATTTTAGTCAAGCTGGCGGGTGCCAATTGCATGTCTGCGTTTTTCGACGCGATTACGTGTCCGGTTTCAAAGTCGGTTAAAAGAAAGCCTTCCGCCGCTACCGATGGAGCTGGTGGAGTAACCACTGCTGCATTCGCTGACAGTACTAGTGCACTGAAAAGCATAAAAGCGAAGGAGAGAAAGGACGGTTTAGCGCGTTGAATTATTCTGAGCATGATTTTATTTTCTTTGACCGTTTATTATCCGTTTAAAACTGAACAGCAGGCACGCTACACAGTTTATACTACTACTTAGTTTAGAATTCTAACGTAAGGCGCATAGTTCGACTAGGGTTAAACCAAAAAGTTTAGCTGTTAATAGAGATTAGGCTACGAAACAACGAAAAAGCGCCATAAATGACAGATTTGAAACGTGTTTCGCCACATTGTCGCCATAGTTGTGGCGGTTTTTTAAACGAGTCGTTAGAGGGTTTGTTTTATCTTGTAAGCTTGGGGGTAGCCGTTTTGTTTTAACTGCTCTAACAATTCATGAGCAAGCGCTTCATCTTCAATCGGACCAAGTTGAAGTTTGTACACATTGCCTACTACTGGCATGTGTGTTGGCACCTGATAAAGTGCAGAAAGTACATTTGAAATAGACTCAGCTTTCTTCTGATTTGATAGTGCTGCCACCTGAATAAAATAACCGTCCAGAGAGATTGACGTTTGCTGAAGATTATCGCTTTGCGCTGAAGTACTCGCGGCGACCTCAGATGATGGTGTCACTGGTGATGTTGATGCTAGTGCTGAGGGAAGGGGAGCAATACCAATGTATTCGTCGTAACTAACGGTCGGGTTAATACCAACCGTTACATTGTTTTCGGGGTCGAAGTGAATGACTTCAATTTTTACCTTTGCCGTACCTTTGTTGTGATAACCCAACTTTACCGCCGCAGCGTACGACAAATCGATGATACGGTTATCGTGAAAAGGGCCACGATCATTCACTCGCACAATCGCTTGTTTGTCGTTGTTTAAATTAGTCACGCGCACGTAAGAAGGAAGCGGTAAGGTTTTGTGGGCAGCC
The DNA here is from genome assembly GCF_003989595.1 of Alteromonas sp. KS69. Taxonomy (NCBI): domain Bacteria; kingdom Pseudomonadati; phylum Pseudomonadota; class Gammaproteobacteria; order Alteromonadales; family Alteromonadaceae; genus Alteromonas; species Alteromonas sp. KS69. The sequence goes on from NZ_PYHU01000007.1 coordinate 151,845, forward strand.
GACATAGCAAACATATTGTAGGTTTCACCGTTTGACGTTAAATGGCCATGAAACTTCTGACCATACCAACTGGCGTAACCTACTTCTTCAAACCCTTTACCTGATGTCAGCGGTGTATAATGTTTGCCTAGCACCTTATAAGGGCGGCTGTTAAACATTCTATATGCTTCATACTTAGGAACTGCATCCAAAGTTTCAGGCACTTTCGCTACATGATTCGGGGCAGTATCTTGATGCTGAGTATAGCGTCCACTAGGCGCTGACTTACACGCGGCGAGTATAAATGAAGCAAGCAGTATTAACAGTAGTGTGCGCATGTTATCGAGACATTAATCGTTTTTGAGTGGCAATAGACATTAGCATGCCAAAGCCTGCCATTAATGTCACCATGGAAGTGCCGCCATAACTGACTAAAGGTAGTGGCACTCCTACTACAGGAAGTAACCCAGATACCATCCCCATGTTTACAAACACATAAACGAAGAAGGTTAAGGTAATACTGCCTGCCAGTAATTTAGAGTAGGCGTCTTGAGCTCTACTCGCAATAATAAGCCCACGTAAAATAACGCAAAGGTAAATAATCAGTAAAACAATAACCCCTGTAAGGCCAAATTCTTCACTGAAAACCGAGAAAATAAAGTCGGTATGTCGCTCGGGTAAAAATTCTAATTGTGATTGGGTGCCCTGCAACCAGCCTTTTCCATCTACACCACCTGAACCTATCGCTATTTTCGACTGAATAATATGGTAACCCGAACCGAGTGGATCGCTCTCTGGGTTTAAAAAGGTCAATACGCGTTGCTTTTGATACTCCGCCATTAAAAAGAACCACATAATGGGCGCGAAACCACCGAGCAACAGCGCAACAAACCCGATAAGCCGCCAACTCATACCGGCGAGGAATATCGCGAAGATGCCGGAGCTGGCAATAAGCAGCGATGTCCCTAAATCGGGTTGTTTAGCAATAAGTACCGTTGGGATAGCCACCATTAGAAAGCCAACCACAATATTCATGGTGCGAGGAGGTAGCGTGAACTTGCTAATATACCAGGCGACCATCATAGGCACCGCGAGCTTCATTAACTCTGACGGTTGAAAGCGAATAAACTTTAAGTCGAGCCAGCGCTGAGCGCCTTTACCCATGTCGCCAAATAACAATACCGCGATAAGCATTAGCAGCCCCGCGATATAGGCGTATGTCGACAGGCGGCGAAATGCGCCGGGGGGAATTTGCGCAATGCCAAACATAACTGCCACACTCAGTGCCAAGCGCGTAATTTGGCGTTCTACTTGGCCGCTGTCCTGTCCTGATGCAGAATACAGCGTTACCAAACCCACTGACATAAGTACTAACAGGCTTAAAAACAGCCAACCATCAATATGAATACGCTGTAAAAAACTGGTCTTATTTGGGTTGAGCGTGTTCTTTTTCATTATTCGTCAACCTTGCTAATTTCGGTGTCGAAAACCCGATCACGAAAATAGAAATCCATGATTTTCTTGGCCACAGGAGCGGCATTTTTACTACCGCCACCGGCGTTCTCAAGCACGACGGTTACTGAAATTTCTGGGTTTTCAAAGGGGGCAAAGCCTACATACATGGCATTGTCTCGCAAACGCTCATCTATTTTTTCAGCATCGTATTTTTCATCTTGCCCCACGGAAAATAGCTGTGCAGTACCGGTTTTGCCCGCAGACTGATAGGAGGCGTCAGCAAACGTATGGCGAGCACCACCTTCTTTACCATGCACTACGTCGTGCATCGCATTCAGTACAATATCGACATTATGCTGGTTTTTAATCTCGATAGGTCGAAGGGTTTTAAGTGGAATAATTTCTACCGAGCTATCTTCATGCATAAACCCGCGAATAATTTGCGGAATTATACGTTCGCCACGATTAACCAATGTGTTCACTGATTGCGATAACTGAATAGGGGTGGTAGACCAGAATCCTTGACCAATACCGACAGGAATGGTGTCACCGATATACCAAGGCTGGTTGAATCGTGCACGCTTCCAGCCTCTGCTAGGCATATTCGCATCAGATTCTTCGTATAAATCGATACCGGTAAAATCACCAAATCCAAATTCGTACATGGCTTCACTGATTTTATCTATCCCCAACTTATAAGCTAAATCGTAGTAATAAATGTCGCAGGAGACTTCTATTGCTTTTGCGATATCTACCTCGCCGTGGCCCCACTTTCGCCAGTCCCGCCATGTATGCGATACGTTGGGTAACTGATAGCGACCATTATCTTGAATCGTATACTCTTCGGTGACTATCCCCTCTTCAAGTCCAATTAAGCCAAGGTGAGGTTTAATGGTAGATGCAGGTGGATACTGGCCTTGAGTGGCGCGGTTTATTAGGGGGCGATCGGGGGAATTTAACAGGGCAGAGTAATTCTTTCTGCTGATACCGTGAACAAACAAGTTCGGGTCGTAACTGGGGTTTGAAAATAACGCCAATACCCCTCCCGTTTTTACATCACTCACGATCACCGCGCCGCGCTGACCTTCCAGTGCTTGCTGGGTGGCAATTTGTAGCGAAAGGTCGATGTTTAATACAATGTCTTTACCGGGCACGGGTGGGTCGACGTTTAACACACGAATTATCCGGCCCTGGTTATTCACTTCCACTTGTTGGTAACCCACTGAACCGTGCAATAGCTCTTCGTGGTATTTCTCTACCCCCAATTTGCCGATGTCGTGGGTGGCAGCATAGTCATCTTCTTGCCCTGCTTCTACCAGCTTTTGGAGGTCTTTCTTATTAATACGCGCCACATAACCTAATACATGGGTAAGGGCTTCTTTATAAGGGTAATGACGAGCTAGTCGCGCTTCAATTTGTACCCCGGGGTACAAATGTTTGCTGGCAGAAAATAATGCAACATCCTCTTCGGATAATTTAGTCCGCAGGGCAATAGGTTTAAAACGTCGTTGGCCTTTTAAGCTGCCATTAAAGCTTTCACGTTCTTCTGGGGTAATGCCCATCAATTGGGTTAAGCCATCTAAGGTGGCGTCTAAATCGTTAGTTTGCTCAGGTGTGATCTCTAAGCTAAATACAGGGCGGTTTTCCGCAAGCAATATGCCGTTTCTGTCATAAATTAACCCACGGTTTGGCGCAACAGGTAATACCTTAATGCGATTCCCGTTTGAGCGAGTTTGGTAAACGTCGTGTTGTTCAACTTGCAGGGAATAAAGGTTATTCAGCACCACGCCTAGCATCATAACAACAATAATAAAGGCGATAGACGCACGTCTGGCAAATAAGTTTGCTTCAGCCGAGTGGTCTCGAATTGCTTGGCGCTTGCGATGCATAAAAGGCTATTCTCTCACTCGCGATGATACGGGTGGTTCTGAGTAACAGACCAAGCGCGGTATAGACTTTCAGAAAGAATAATTCTTACAAGCGGATGAGGAAGCGTAAGTGCAGACAGTGACCATTTTTGTTCAGACAAGGCAATACATTCAGGTGCTAAACCTTCAGGTCCGCCAATCAAAAGACTGACATCACGGCCATCCATTTTCCAATTATCTAACTGTTTAGCTAATGTGGGGGTGTCCCAAGGCTTACCAGTGACTTCTAATGTCACTACGCGGTTACCTTTAGGAATAGCGGCGAGCATTTGTTCGCCTTCTTTTTCTAAAATGCGTTTAATATCAGCATTTTTGCCGCGTTTACCAGCGGGAATTTCGGTGAAACTCACCGGTAAATCGGCGGGGAAACGGCGAAGGAATTCATCTACCCCAGTGGTGACCCAGGCGGGCATTTTTGTACCTACGGCGACAATTTGTATACGCACAGTGGGTAAATCCTTTAGAACATCAAACTACCAACAAAGTTAACCGCAGCCCTTTTTATAAGTCTGCGGTTGGCTTTGTTATGACCACAGCTTCTCTAACTGATAGAAATCGCGGGTTTCGTCTTGCATTACGTGCAAAATAACGTCGCCAAAATCTACTAATACCCATTCGCCAGTTTCTTTGCCTTCCACGCTTGTTGGTGCTTCGTCTGCGCTTTTAGCTTCTACTATTACATTCTCAGCAATAGCAACAACATGGCGCTTAGAGTTACCAGAGCAAATAATCATGGTGTCGGTAATGGTTGATTTGCCACGAACATCCAGTTCTATAATATCGCGGCCTTTCATGTCGTCTACTTTATCTTTTACGAACTGCTTGAGTTGTTGACTCTCCAAGTGTTTCCTCACTTATTTGATAATTCTTGGTATAACCGATGTGTATAAATATAGTCTGAGACTGCCTGAGGCAGCCACTTTGCTATTAATGTCGTGGCTTGAAACTTTGCGTCATGCAATGCTGTTTCGTTCATATATGTTTCTTGCAATGTCGATGATGCATCCGTTTGAACGGCGCTGCGCAATTGCGTTGATGAAACAGGGTGTAATGGGGTATCCGCAAGAAATACTAAGCCATTAGGCTGAGCATGTAGTTGCAGAACGTCCTCTGTTTTGTTGGCTTTTAACCACTCAACCAAGTCATCAGGTGGTGTAAATGTATCGCTGTCGCGACGCATTACCACTAGGTGACAGAAATCAAGCAAACGCTCCCACTCAAACCAAGACTTAAGATTATACAGGGAATCGGCGCCAATGAAAAAACAGATTGTCTTATTGTCTCTTTCTTTTAATGCCCGAAGGGTTTTTACCGTGTAAGAAGGTGAAGGTAACGAGAGTTCGATTAGCTCGGGGTACAAGCGTTTATCTTGCTCACAACACAGCTTCACCATGTTGACCCGGTGTTCTTCGCTAACGGCCACTGATTTGTGCGGCGGTAATTTACAAGGCATTAAACCGAGGGCGTCGATATTCAGCGCAGACAATAAATGGAGCGCAGGTGATACATGACCTAAATGGGGCGGGTTAAACGTCCCCCCTAAAATGGCGCGAATAGCCAAAATGTTAGGCTTCCATCAAAGGAAGGTGAAAAATACCCATCGCCATAAACATCATGCATAAGTGGCAAAGCTTCACGAAGGGGCGAGAAATAACGTTTTGTTTAAACGCTAAATCAGCTTGGGTGAGGGCATCCTGAATTTGTAGCAGCTGTTCTATGCTAAGGCGATTTAACGCACTTTGATAGAAGCCCTGCCTGTTGCGCCAAATACCAAACTTTTGCCATTGAATGGCTTCACCATTAGCGGTAGCACTTTTCAATTTCCATAAGACTTCCCATTCACGAATCAGGGCCCAAATAATAATATTTGGCTCTAAGCCTTCACTTTCTAATCGGTAAAGCATTTTCACGCAGCGATTGGCATCGCCGCTTAGCATGACATCTACTAACTGAAACACGTTGTAGCGAGATTGATCTACCATCGCCCGTTCAATCTGTGCTTCAGACACGGACTGTTGAGGGTAAAGTAGGGCAAGCTTATCTATTTCTTGTTTTGCTGCTAGTAAATTACCTTCGCAAAAATCGGCAATCATTTTCATTCCAGCTGCATTAATAGTCAGCTGATGTTGTTTTACTTGATTGCTGATCCATGCACTAAGTTGCCTGCCTTCTAAAGGGTAGCAGAGTACAGAAACGCCCATGTCATCGAGTACTTTGAACCACTTCCCACGCTGTACGTCTTTGCCAATTTTAGGACCATGCACTAGAAGAAGAGTATCTTGAGTTAACCCTTTAGCCACTTCTTGCAGCATTTTGCTGCCTTCTGCGCCGGGTTTTCCTGTAGGAAGTTCTAATTCAATAAACTGTTGGTTTGAAAACAACGACATGCTTTGGGTTGCTTCAAGCAGCTGATTCCATGAAAAGCCAGTGTCGGCCACAAGCACTGTGCGCTCATCAAAACCGTTGGCTTTTGCCGTGCTGCGGATTTGCTCTATCACCTCAAACTTCTGCTGAGGCTCATCACCAAACACCAAGTAACAGGATGCTAATCCTTTACCTATCTCACTGGAAAATTGGTTTGGGTAGACTTGCATGCTTAATTAATCAGCTTAGCAGCAGAGGCTTGGCTTGAAAGCCTACGGATAATAATGTCCGCTGCCTCGGCACGCATTTCATCGAGTACTAATTCGAGTTCTCTTGATTTCGCCAATACTTGATCGGGATCATCTTGATAATCACGCATTACATCGAAGGTAGCCATAATGGCTTCCTCGTCAGGGAATTGAACCCGATAACGCACGGTATAAATCAGTTCGTATTCAGCAACTTGACCCGAAGCGTAAACCGAAAGCAGTCTGCGCTCTAATTTTTCAGGCAGTAAATACAAAGATACGCCGTCGTTAGACGACGTACTATCTTGTTGGTAGACGCCATTTAACCCGTACACAGTAAGGCGGTTGTGAAGCGCTCTTGCAAGAGGTGCATGAGCGCGAGCACTGGTGATAAGCACTGATTTTACATTTTCAGGAAGGCTAGGGGCACTTCTTAAATGAAATCCACAACCGCCAAGTGCAAAAAGTGCACTCAATACCACTGTGTAACGAAGTAAACGGCGCATATTAGTTAGCCACTATGTTGACAAGTTTTCCTGGTACCACAATAACTTTACGTATTGTTTTACCTTCAATAAACGGTTGCACGTTATCTTGTGCTTTGGCCGCTTCTTCAATGGCGTCTTTGCTGGCATCAGCAGCTACGGTCATCTTAGCGCGAACCTTACCGTTAACTTGCACGATAATAAGCTTTTCGTCTTCAACCAAGGCTGCTTTATCGGCGACAGGCCAAGGGGCATGATCGATATCGCTTGTCTGGCCCAATACTTTCCACAATTCATGAGAAATGTGAGGGGTAATAGGGTTAAGTAGCAAGACTAATGACTCTGCAGCTTCACGCATAATGGCAATATCTTGCGCATCTTCTTGTGGTGCTTTTTGAAGATGGTTCAATAACTCCATAATAGCGGCGATAGCGGTATTGAACGTTTGGCGACGACCTAAGTCATCAGAGACTTTTTCAATAGTCTTGTGCACTTCGCGGCGTAATGCTTGTTGGTTCTTATTCAGCGCTTTTGCGTTAAGGGCAACAGGCGTACCTTTTTCAACGTGCTCGGTTACCAGCTTCCAAATACGACGTAAGAAACGGTTAGCACCTTCTACGCCCGAATCTACCCACTCTAGTGTTTGCTCAGGAGGCGCAGCGAACATCGTAAATAAACGCACCGTATCGGCACCATATAGGTCGATAACTTCTTGTGGATCAATCCCGTTGTTTTTCGACTTCGACATTTTAGTCATGCCGCCATGAATAACCGGTTCACCATCGGCGGTTAGCCATGCTTTTACAATACGGCCTTTCTCGTCTTTTTCGGTAGACACTTCAGTGGGTGAGTACCAAGTTTTCTTGCCAGCATCATCTTCGCGGTAGTAAGAATCTGCTAGCACCATGCCCTGACACAACAAACGCTTAAACGGTTCATCAGAATTTACCAAGCCTTCATCACGCAATAGTTTGTGGAAGAAGCGAGAGTATAATAAGTGCAGGATGGCATGTTCGATACCACCGATATACTGATCGACAGGCAGCCAGTAGTTCGATGAAGTAGGGTCAAGCATTGCATCGTGATTTGTAGCGCTTGCATAGCGAGCGTAGTACCACGACGATTCCATAAAGGTATCAAAGGTGTCAGTTTCGCGAAGTGCAGGTTCACCGTTGTAGGTGGTTTTCGCCCATTCAGGATCGGCTTTAATCGGTGATGTAACACCGTTCATTTCCACATCTTCAGGAAGTACTACCGGCAATTCGCTTTCTGGTACAGGAACCGATTCACCATTTTCCAAGTTAAGCATGGGAATAGGTGAACCCCAGTAACGCTGACGGCTTACACCCCAATCTCGTAAACGGTAGTTTACTTTACGTTTACCAAAGCCTTTTTCTTCAAGTGCGGTTGCGATGTTATTAAACGCATCGTCAAACGCTAGGCCATCGAATTTTTCAGAATTTAATAAGGTGCCTTTTTCGGTATACGCAGAGACGGTTAAATCACATTCTTCTTTTGCTTCTGCATCTGGCGCGATAACTTGCTTAATGGTTAAGCCATATTTGGTCGCAAATTCCCAATCACGTTGATCGTGACCTGGTACAGCCATTACTGCGCCTGAACCGTAATCCATCAATACAAAGTTCGCCACCCAAACAGGTAACAATTCGCCAGTTAAAGGATGTACTGCTTGAATGCCCGTATCACAGCCTTTTTTCTCCATGGTAGCCAATTCTGCTTCGGCTACTTTGGTGTTTTTGCACTCGTCAATAAAGGTAGCAAGCTCAGCATTCGTCTTAGCTGCAAATTCCGCTAATGGATGCTGTGCAGCGACTGCCACGTAGGTTACGCCGTAGAATGTATCAGGGCGAGTGGTGTAAACGGTTAAATCGTTTATGTCGCTGCCGTTTTTACCTAAGTTAAAGGTAATGTCTACCCCTTCAGAGCGACCAATCCAGTTCGCCTGCATGGCACGCACTTGATCAGGCCATTCTTCAAGCTGTTCTAAGTCAGCCAACAACTCTTCGGCGTAGTCGGTAATTTTAATGAACCATTGTGGAATTTCTTTTTGTTCCACTAATGCGCCAGAGCGCCAACCGCGACCGTCAATAACTTGTTCGTTTGCCAAAACGGTTTGATCTACCGGATCCCAGTTAACAGTTGAGTTCTTTTTATAAACCAAGCCTTTTTCGTAAAGACGAGTGAAGAACCATTGTTCCCAGCGATAGTAGTCTGGCTTACAGGTTGTTACTTCGCGATCCCAGTCGTAACCAAAACCCAAAGAGCGAAGCTGAGTTTTCATGTAATCAATATTGGAATAGGTCCAATTGGCAGGCGCAGTATTATTATTAATCGCGGCGTTTTCTGCTGGAAGACCGAAAGCATCCCAACCCATAGGTTGGAGAACGTTTTTACCCTGCATGCGCTGATAACGGCTAATAACATCACCAATGGTGTAGTTACGCACGTGACCCATATGCAAGCGACCACTTGGGTAAGGGAACATAGAGAGACAGTAGAACTTCTCTTTTTCTACATCATCATTTGCTTGAAATGAGTTGTTTTCTTCCCAGTATTGCTGAACACGTTGTTCTATATCTTTCGGGTTGTACTGATTTTCGGCCATGAAACTTAGGCTTCCGCATTATTAGAGTTAAAACGTTCATGAAACCTGCTCCCCCAAATTTCATTGTGGGGTGTGACTCGTCGTTGGACAGAATCACAATATTGCAGGTTTAACTTGCATGTAGCCGCATAGAATAACCCAGCGCTACACTTAGCCTCAATAGCTAGTGCTAGGTTAGCACGACTTTTTTGTGACTACTTGTTGAAAAAGTAAGCGTATTGGCAAAGGTTTCACTTGATAGCGGTTTCGTACATAAAAATTAATAGCCGTGATTGTTCGTTAATTCATCGATTAGAGGCCCGAAACAGTGCTTTACGGCATAAGGGTTTGACACACTACTTAAATAGGGTTTCACTTACCCTAAAGCACAATAAATAGAACACTATGCCAGGCGAAAGCACCACTATGGCCCTAGATCCAATTGACCTAACCCCAACCATCAATCGAAAAGCAGTGAATGCTGCCTTAAAAGACGATGAAGCCCTAAATGCCACATTTATAGGGCAGGAGCGCGCGCGAGAAGCGTTAACCTTCGGTCTTGGCATTAACGCGAAAGGTTATAATCTTTATGTGATGGGTGAACCGGCTACGGGTCGCTTTACCTTGGTAAAAGATTACATTGAACGCCAAGTAGCCGTGCTGCCTGCACCCGATGATTGGTGTTATATCAATAACTTTGATGAAGAGCGCGAGCCAGTAGCCCTTCGTTTTCCGCCAGGTGGCGGTAAAGCATTTCAAAAAGACATCACTAGCTTAATTGATGACGTGCTCGATACCTTTCCGGTGGCATTTGATAACCCAGGTTATCAGCGCCGTAGAACCAGCATTTCTCGCGAGTTCGATCAAAAATACGATAGCGCCATTGATGCGGTAGAGCGTTTCGCAAAAGCTAATGAAGTGGCAATGAATGAAGACGGGGGCACTATCACGTTTTCACCTATTGTTGATGGTAAACCCATTAGCGATGCCGAATTTGCAACGGCTAGCGACGAAAAGCGCCAATTCTTTTACAACTTGATAGACGAGCTAGAAAATAGACTAAGTGAAAGTTTATTAAGTTTACCGTCGTGGAAGCGTGAAAATTCAGAGCGCTTGCGTGAGCTAGATAAGCAAACTGCCGAGCAAGGCATTAAGCCACTTTTAAAGGTACTAGAGCACAAATACGCGTCAGATTTAGGCATTTTAAAATACTTAAAGCAGCTTAAAACTGCACTTGTGAATGCTATTTTACTTATTTTGGCTGAAGAGCAAAAAGACGAAAAAAGTGATGAATTCGATAAACGCTTATTCTTAGAAGAGCAATTTCTGCCTAATGTATTGGTTGCGAATCGTCTAGATGACTCCGCGCCAGTAATCTATGAGCCAAACCCAACGTATCAAAACCTGTTCGGGAAAATTGAATACACTAATATTCATGGCAGTGTTTACACTAATTACCGAATGATTCGCCCTGGCGCATTACATCGTGCCAATGGCGGTTATTTGCTGCTTGATGTCGACCAGTTAATAGAACAGCCCTATGTGTGGGATACCCTTAAGCTGGCGGCGAAATCGGGTAGTTTGAAAATGGATTTACCCCAGCAAGATGTCGGTATGGTAAATGCGATTACCCTAAACCCTCAACCTATCGATTTGAACGTAAAGATAGTGCTGCTAGGGTCGCGAGAATTGTATTACACCTTGCAAGATTACGATGATGAATTTGATGAGCTGTTTCGTGTGCTGGTCGATTTCGATTTAGAAATTCAGGTGACTCGACAAGCTTTGTTCGATTTTGTGGGCAAAGTGCGCAAACACATTTTAGCGCTTAACTTAACCGGTATTACCGCCAATGCTATGTGCCGCTTAGTCGAATATTCATTGCGCATGGCTGAACACCAAGAAAAGCTTTCAGCACATTTTGCTGAAGTGATTGAGTTGGTGAATGAAGCCCATTATTTTTGCGTAAAGTCAGGTAGTGAAACCCTAGAGCTTGACCATTTGCGCACCGCACTTAGTGCTAAAAAACGCAGAACCGGGCGAGTAAGCCAAACTCTACTTAATGATATTAAAGAAGGGCATGTACTTATTGCTACCGACGGCAAAGCCATAGGTAAAGTGAATGGACTTACGGTGCTAGATATTGGTGACACTGCTTTTGGTACGCCTGCGCGCATTACCTCTACGGTATTTGCTGGCGCAAGTGGCGTGGTTGATATTGAACGTGAAGTAGAGCTAGGCCAACCGATTCACTCAAAAGGCGTGATGCTATTAACAGGGTATTTAGGTTATAAATACGCTCAGCACTTCCCGCTAACCTTGTCGGCTAATATTGCGTTGGAGCAGTCGTACGGGCACATCGATGGTGATAGTGCGTCATTAGGAGAATTGGTGGCGTTAATTTCTGCGTTAACCGAAATTCCATGCGTACAAACCCTCGCTATTACAGGCTCAATTAACCAGTATGGCGAAGTGCAAGCGGTGGGTGGGGTGAATGAAAAAATTGAAGGCTTCTTCGACTTATGTCAGCACCGCGGCTTAACGGGTACACAAGGTGTGGTCATTCCTAAATCGAATGCAATCAACTTGGTATTAGATGCCACTGTCATTGATGCGGTGAAAAAAGGCTTGTTCCACATTCATACTGTAGAAACGGTAGATGATGCCTTGACCGTATTGATGGGGCAAGATGCCGGTACATTAAGTAGCCGAGGTCGTTACCCCAAAAACACCATTAACTATCATGCAGTGAATCGTTTATACAATATTGCACTCATGGTTAACGGTGGCGACGGCGAATAAGCGCTTTCATTCGCCGGTCGCTCAATGCTGCACCCGTTCAGGCCGCTCGGTCTTTTCGTAAGAGAGTTTGAGCATCAATTTGATGCTCTTTGTTGTTATAGCAATACAGCCAATTATTTTGGCGGCATTCTTAAGCCGCCGTCTAAGCGAATAGTCTCACCATTTAAATAGTTATTTTCGGCAATATGCAGCACCAATTTACCGAACTCTTCAGGCAAACCTAAGCGTTTAGGAAATTGAACGTTACTAGAAAGAGCGTCTTGTACTTTTTCTGGCATGGCAAGCAGCATAGGTGTTCCCATTACCCCTGGCGCGATAGTGTTAACCCGAATGCCTAGCGGGGCAAGATCTCTCGCCATAGGTAGGGTCAGCGCAATAATGCCGCCTTTGCTTGCTGCGTAAGCGGTTTGTCCTATTTGCCCTTCATAGCCTGCTACAGAGGCTGTATTAATGATAACGCCTCGCTCGCCTTCCTCATTCAATGGGGCTTGTTCCGCCATGGCTGCCGCCACAAGACGCGCCACATTAAAGCTACCTACTAAATTAATATCAATCGTGTTTTGAAAGTCACCTAAGGGGGCTGGATTACCATCTCGGTCCAGTAAACGCTTTGCAGGGGCAATACCGGCGCAGTTTACGCACAGAGAAAGCGTGGAAAAACGAGAAAGGCATTTATCTATCGCATGGGTAATGTCGTCTTCGCTTCTTACGTCAACCTTAACAAACAAGGTATGTTCAGCACCGAGTTCTTCTACACGTTGCTTACCCATGTCTTCATTTAAATCGAGCAAACACACATTGGCACCAGCAGCACGAAGGGCAATGGCAGTAGCATGACCAAGACCGGAGCACCCACCAGTAACTATGGCAGTTCGGTTTTCAAGTGACTTTTGTTGCAAATAGGGAGTTTTAAGCGAGTCGGGAATAGGCTTGGTTTCTATCATAGGGTTTCCGCGTAGGTTCCGTATTATTGTTTGTTAATTTATGTCCACAACGACATTATCATGTTTGTTAACATAATATTAACGGGAATACGGTACGAAAACTATGGCGCCGGCAAAAACCGGCACCACGGCATGACTTATTTTGGCAACTGAATTTTACGCTCTTCACTCGGACGGTAAAGAATAAGCGTGTGTCCAATTACTTGTAGCTTTTCTGATTTAGTTTCGCGAACAATCGCATCCATGATGAGCGATTTTTCTTCACGATCATCAGTGGGAACTTTAACTTTTATCAGTTCATGGAAATTTAATGCGTTGTCGATTTCCGCAACAACACCTTCAGTAAGGCCGTTTGAACCTAGCTGTACGATAGGCTTTAGCGGGTGCGCTAGGCCTTTTAAAAATTGTTTCTGTTTATTTGAAAGTTTCATGTAGTCAATTTTCTTACAATTAATCTATAAATTTAAGCTTGAATTAACGTATTCTAACGCCATCTTCTCTACAATCCTAATGACAATGTATTGGAATGACAAAAAAGAAGCACTCTGCCAGCAGTAAACGCTGGTTAACAGAACATTTTAACGACCATTATGTGCAAAAAGCGCAGAAGCAGGGTAAGCGATCGCGTGCCTTCTTCAAATTGGAAGAAATTCAGCAAAAAGACAAACTTATCAGCAAAGGTAACACAGTAGTGGACCTTGGGGCTGCGCCAGGAGGCTGGTCTCAACTCGCTTCTGAACTGGTAGGAGACAACGGGCAAGTTATCGCATGCGATATTTTACCAATGGATTCTATCGTTGGCGTTAATTTTTTGCAGGGTGACTTCAGAGATGAAGCTGTTTTAAATGCGTTATTGAACAGAATTGGCGGGAACACCGTAGATATAGTGTTGTCTGATATGGCACCGAACTTGTCTGGAAATGCAGCGGTAGACCAAGCTGGCTCGATGTACTTGTGTGAATTGGCGCTGGATATGTGTCATCAAGTACTGAAACCAGGTGGAGGTTTTATGATTAAGGTTTTCCAAGGGGAAGGCTTTGATACCTTTCTACGTGCATTACGTGACTCGTTCACAACCATAAAAACACGTAAGCCCGATTCATCACGATCACGGTCTCGTGAGGTGTATTTGGTGGCTCTTGGGTACAAAGTGTAGTACGCTTTGAGTAAGCGATTTTCGTTGCGAAAGTTTATGTGTGTAAGGGAAGCACTCGTGGTTTTATCTTTCACAAGTATATTCTTTCGGATTTTTAGAGGTTAGTAGCATTGAGCGATATGGCAAAAAATTTAATCTTATGGTTGGTTATCGCCGTTGTGTTGATGTCTGTATTTCAGAGCTTTTCACCTGGTGAATCGTCGAAAACACAGACCGATTACACAACTTTTTTAAGAGAAGCTGAGCAGGGTAACATCCGTGAAGTTCGCATTGATAATAGCGGCGAAATTCGTGGTACCCGACGTTCAGGCGAAACATTTCAAACGTACGTACCGTATTTTGATGACAAGTTAGTTTCTGACTTGGTTAAAAACGATGTGCGCGTTTACGGTGAGCCGCCAGAAGAACAATCATTTCTCACATCTATTTTCATTTCTTGGTTCCCAATGCTTCTGCTTATTGGTGTATGGATTTTCTTCATGCGTCAAATGCAAGGTGGCGGTGGTCGCGGCGCTATGTCTTTCGGCAAAAGCAAAGCCCGCCTTTTAGGTGAAGACCAAATTAAAACCACCTTTGCTGATGTTGCAGGTTGTGACGAAGCAAAAGAAGATGTGACTGAACTGGTAGACTTCTTACGCGACCCATCTAAGTTCCAAAAATTAGGCGGTAAAATTCCTAAAGGCGTCCTGATGGTTGGTCCTCCTGGAACGGGTAAAACCTTGCTTGCAAAAGCAATTGCTGGTGAAGCCAAAGTACCGTTCTTTACCATTTCAGGTTCAGATTTCGTGGAAATGTTTGTGGGTGTTGGTGCATCGCGTGTTCGTGACATGTTCGAGCAAGCGAAAAAAGCAGCGCCTTGTATCATTTTCATCGATGAAATTGATGCGGTAGGTCGCCAACGTGGCGCAGGTTTAGGTGGTGGTCATGATGAACGTGAACAAACGCTAAACCAGATGCTTGTTGAGATGGATGGTTTTGAAGGTCATGAAGGCATTATTGTTATTGCCGCGACTAACCGTCCTGATGTGTTAGACCCTGCATTGTTACGTCCAGGTCGTTTTGACCGTCAAGTGGTTGTTGGTTTACCTGACATCCGTGGTCGTGAACAGATTCTTAAAGTTCATATGCGCAAAGTACCTGTGTCCGATAACGTTGAACCAAGTGTTATTGCTCGTGGTACGCCAGGTTTCTCTGGTGCTGACTTAGCTAACTTGGTTAACGAAGCTGCTTTATTCGCTGCACGTGGTAATAAACGTCTAGTGGCGATGGAAGAGTTTGAGAAAGCGAAAGATAAGATCATGATGGGCTCTGAGCGTAAGTCTATGGTGATGACTGAGGAAGAAAAGACCAACACGGCTTACCACGAAGCAGGGCATGCAATTGTTGGTCGCTTGGTTCCAGAACACGATCCTGTTTACAAGGTTTCTATTATTCCTCGTGGTCGTGCGCTGGGTGTCACTATGTATCTTCCAGAACAAGACAAGTACAGCCACAGTAAACAGCATTTAGAAAGTATGATTTCTAGCTTGTATGGTGGACGTATTGCTGAAGAAATGACCCTTGGCGAAGCTGGCGTAACTACTGGCGCTTCAAACGATATTGAGCGCGCCTCTGATATTGCGCGAAAAATGGTGACGCAATGGGGCTTGTCAAGCAAGATGGGGCCATTGCTATACGCAGAAGAAGAAGGCGAAGTGTTCTTAGGTCGTTCTTCATCTAGCTCAATCAGAATGTCAAACCAGACTGCTTTAGCAATTGATGAAGAAGTTAAAGACATCATCAATCGCAACTACGCACGAGCTGAAAAGATCCTAAAAGATAACGCGGATATTCTGGAAGCCATGAAAGATGCGTTAATGAAGTACGAGACTATCGACGCGAAGCAAGTTGATGATTTAATGGAACGTCGCGAAGTTCGTCCTCCTGCAGATTGGGATGATCGTCGTCCTTCTGATGGTGACAAGCCAAGCGGCGGTAAACCTACTCGCGAAGGCGAAATTACTAACGATGGTGTTGAAAAGCCGTCTGTTGGTAAACCAGGTGACTTACCTAGCTAGAAATTGATATAAAGTTAATAAAACGCCAGTATTTCTGGCGTTTTTTATTTGTGCAGTGATAATTTTTTTAATGATCGATACCACGCCGAGTTGGCTGATTGATTTTAAGAGTAAGTAAATGCAGTTTTCTTCCCACACACTAGATTTATCCCGCCCACAGGTGATGGGTATTTTAAATGTCACACCCGACTCCTTTTCTGACGGTGGCAAACACGCGCTTCTTGAGAATGCGGTAAGACATGCTGAAAAGATGCTAGCTCAAGGTGCTACGTTAATAGATGTTGGCGGTGAGTCGACTCGACCAGGTGCTGCAGCCGTTTCACTAGATGAAGAACTAGACCGTGTTATTCCGGTAATTGAAGCGTTGCGTGCCAATACCGATTGCATTATTTCAGTAGATACCAGTAAAGCTGAGGTCATGACGCAAGCGGTTAACGCTGGAGCAGGGCTAATTAATGATGTAAGAGCTTTGCAAGAACCCGGTGCACTATCGGCAGCGGCAAATGCCAATGTGCCAGTGTGTTTAATGCATATGCAAGGCCAGCCTAAAGATATGCAGCAGCAGCCTCATTACAAAGACGTGGTCGCTGACGTTGAACAATTTTTATTAGCAAGAGCATCAGATTGCATTGCAGCTGGCATTAAAAAAGAGCAAATTTTGTTCGACCCAGGCTATGGATTTGGTAAAACCCTGGAACATAATTACGCATTAGTAAAACACCTCCCAAGCATAATAGCGCTGGGCTATCCTGTGCTAGTAGGTATGTCACGTAAATCAATGATTGGCAATTTGTTAAATAGAAATGTAGATGAACGCTTGGCGGGAAGTATTACCCTCGCTACAATTGCAGCACAGCAAGGTGCGCATATTATTCGCGTTCACGATGTACAAGAAACAGCGGACGCAGTTAACATTGTTAATATGCTAACAACAATAGAATAAGGAACCTTCATGGGGCAGCGCAAATATTTCGGCACTGATGGCATACGCGGTAAAGTGGGCGAAAGTAATATTAATCCCGAATTTGTTATTAAGCTTGGTTGGGCAGCAGGGAAAGTACTTGCCGGACGAGGCACCAATAAAGTACTTATTGGCAAAGACACTCGTATATCTGGCTACATGCTAGAGTCTTCATTAGAAGCAGGCTTATCAGCAGCGGGTATTGATAGTGGGTTACTAGGCCCCATGCCCACGCCTGCTATCGCTTACTTAACGAAAACATTCCGCTCTGAAGCCGGTATTGTGATTAGTGCTTCACATAATCCTTATTACGATAATGGAATTAAGTTCTTCTCAGCAGACGGATTCAAGCTAGACGATGATATTGAGCTGGCGATAGAAGACATGCTTGATAAACCAATGACATGCGTTGCTTCGGATAAGTTGGGAAAGGCGACCAGAATTAACGATGCTGCTGGCCGTTATATAGAATTTTGTAAAGGTAGCTTCCCGTCTGATTTATCTCTTACCGGTTTAAAAATAGTCGTAGATTGCGCCCACGGTGCTACTTACCACATTGCGCCTAATGTACTGCGTGAACTTGGCGCTACGGTTGTTGAAATAGGTACCGCGCCAAATGGTTTAAATATCAATGAAGGTGTTGGCGCCACATCGATGGACGCGATAGTTGAGAAAGTAAAAGAAACGAACGCGCATCTTGGGTTTGCCTTAGATGGTGACGGCGACCGTATTATGATGGTTGATCATTTAGGCAATGTGATAGATGGCGACCAAATTGTTTATATGATTGCCCGCGATGCACTTAAAAATGGTCGTATGCAAGGCGGTGTCGTAGGCACCTTAATGAGTAACCTTGGATTAGAAATCGCCTTTAGTAAGTTAGGTGTTCCTTTTGCACGAAGCAAAGTAGGGGATCGCTATGTAATGGAAATGCTTCAGCAAAAAGGCTGGGCAATTGGTGGCGAGAACTCGGGTCATATTTTGAATTTAGCAACGTCTTCTACCGGTGACGGCATTATTGCTGGCTTACAAGTTCTTGCTGCAATGTTACGCTCAGACTTAGATTTACATGATTTAAGTAGTGGCTTTGATATGTATCCTCAGTGCTTAGTCAACGTGCGTTATCAAGATGCTAGTCAAGATTATCTAGCCCACGCTGATGTGCAAGGCGCTAAACAGGAAGCAGAGGCAGCATTAGGTAAGAAAGGCCGCGTTTTATTACGTAAAAGCGGAACTGAACCTCTTATTCGCGTTATGGTAGAGTCTGATAATGAAGGGCATTCTTCCAAGTGGGCAGAGCATATTGCTGAAACTGTTCGTAAAGTCGCCAATTAGTTGGCAGAACTGGAAATTTCGCGTTTTATACTTGTATATTTTTACTGAAATCGTTAATATCACGCCCGCTTTAAGACAGGGCTAAGGTCTGCATTGTGAATAACAATAAAAGAAAGCCGCTGGTAGCGGGCAATTGGAAAATGAACGGTAACCGTTCTCTGGTCACTAATTTCAACGATGCATTAACTATTGATGTCATCGGGAATGTTGATGTAGTTATTTGTCCGCCTGCTTTATATCTTTCAGCATTTTGTGCTGAAGCTTTCGCATTAGGCGGTCAAGATGTTAGTCATCTTGATAATGGCGCTCACACCGGCGATTTATCGGCTGACATGCTTGCTGAGCTTGGTTGTAGATACGCCATAGTAGGGCATTCAGAAAGAAGAGATGACCACGGCGAAAGCAATAGCTTAGTGGCCGAGAAAGCAAAGAAATCAATTGCGAGTGGATTAACCCCTATCATTTGTGTGGGTGAGTCACTTGATATTAGGGAAAGTGGTCAAGTTGAGTCTTTCATTGGCGAACAACTTGATGCGTTAATCAACGGCTTAACCGTTGAAGAGCTTTCTAAATCAGTACTTGCTTACGAGCCTGTATGGGCTATAGGTACTGGAAAAACAGCTTCACCTGAACAAGCGCAAGACGTACATGAATTTATTCGTGGATACTTTGCAAAAGTAGACGCAGAGCTTGCTCAAGGGTTACGAATTTTATACGGCGGCAGTGTTAAAGCAGATAATGCTAAAACATTGTTTGCACAACAAGACGTAGATGGTGGCCTAATTGGTGGCGCCAGCTTAAAAACAGAAGATTTTATTTCAATTTGCCAAGCGGCAAACTGACGAGGTAATTATGGTTTACGAAGTGCTACTGGTAGCATATTTAATTGTTGCATTACTGTTGATTGGTTTTGTTCTTATTCAACAGGGTAAAGGTGCAGATATGGGCGCTTCTTTTGGTAGCGGCGGCTCAAATACTGTTTTCGGCTCAGGTGGTTCAGGTAACTTTATGACCCGAACAACTGCTATTTTAGCCGGTCTGTTTTTCTTTATCAGCCTTACATTAGGCGCGATGACGGCAAACCGTGAAAGTGCTGAAGATGAGTGGGACAATTTAGAAGTTCCAGCAGCGGTTGAAGCGCCAGTGCAAGCACCAGGTGATATGGATGTTCCTGTTATGGATACGCCTGTAGAAGACGCAGCAACGACGAATGATATTCCAATGGGTGACGCTCCTAACGCTGAGGCTCCCAACGCTGACGCTCCTCAGGCGGAAGTTACTGAGGAAGACGTACCTAAGTCTGACGATTCAGACGTACCTAACTAAGATTTTTGCGGAAGTGGTGGAATTGGTAGACACGCCATCTTGAGGGGGTGGTGAGCATAGCTCGTGCGGGTTCAAGTCCCGCTTTCCGCACCAACTTTAAAAACCGGCTTTTAGCCGGTTTTTTTGTTTCTAATCCGTTATAAATTGAAGAATTACGACAACCTCGCGACTATAAGTATTGGGGTAATTGGGCTATGCTACTAACTCAATTAGAAAAAGTGAATGCACGTATTATGTATAGATTGGCACGCTGGGAGCGGTAGGTTGCAAATATCACTTCGACAAAGTCTTTTTAGAACGCTTCTTGGCGGGATTTTTATAGCCTCACTCCTCATTGTTGCTGGGGTTTGGAAGTCAGCCAACAACTTAGTTAAACAAAATATTAGTCAAGATATTGCTGTTACCGAAAAGGTGCTGCATAGGCTAATTGAAGATCGCCAAGCTATCATTAAAAGCGTCTCAAACGTACTCCTTCGGTCTTACGATTTTCGCCAAGCAGTGGGGACCTCAGATTTACCCTCTATACAAACTGCATTAGAAAGTTATGCATCGCGAATTAATTCCGATGTGATTGCATTAGTGAATTTAGATCACACCATTGTTGCTTCTCATAGTGCCTTATTTAAACCGGGTGAAACCTCAGAAGCCAGCACCGCTTTGGCTGCAAAGGGCTACGAAAATGGTTTTTTCCTCATTGATGGCTCATTAATTCAGTTGAATCTCTATAAAGTAGAAATTCCGACATTACGTTATTATATGATCATTGGTGTGGAGTTTGATGAAACATTATTACAAGAACTAAGAAATCTTGTTGATGCTGAAATTATTATCACCAATATGAGTGACAATACGCCGATTGCATCAACGCTCTCACCAGAGCAAGTAGAATCAGTGTTAACTAGTGAGCCCACACCTTCTTGGGTCGATGTAACTTTCAAGCAGAAAAACACCTACATAAGCCGTGAAGTTAGCTTAGTGTCGGTATCGGAGCTTCCTGTACGCATTACTATAGCTGTAGACGTGTCAGAGGCTTTTCAGGCGTTTACTAAAATCCAAATAAGTATTTTGGTGTTAACCCTAATTGCAGTTTTAGTGGCGTTAGGGTTCTCAATGCTATTGGCTCGAAATGTCAGCAGTTCTGTTTCCAACCTTGTAAAAGCAGTGAATCGGGTAGCAGGCGGTGAGTACGGCGCGACACTAGATAAACCTTCAAATTTACGCGAAATTAGTGATCTCGCTACGGCAGTAGATAGCATGCAAGAGAGCATTCAACATCGAGAAAAGCATATTCGGTATCAAGCGCAACATGACGTGCTTACTGGCTTGTTTAATCGAAATTATGTTGAAGGCTATTTTGATGGAAAAATGTCTGAAAATGAAAATTTGCAGGTTGTCGCTATTACCACTATAGGTTTTAGAACCACTAACGACCTTTACGGGTATTCTAACGGGGACAACACGCTTAAGGCACTTGCTACGCGTTTGCTTCGTTGGCCTGGTACATCTGCACGTTTAGCGGGGGGAGAAATTCTCTATATTACCGATACCGCGTTAGATGAAAATCAACTCGAAACGTTTAAACACATTTTAGAGCAGCCCGTCGAGAGTAACCTAATCTCCATCCCAGTCAAAGTGGCGATGGCCGTGCTGTCTTGCCCTCAGGATGCCACCAACTCAGAAGAACTATTTCGTAAAGTTAATATTGTTACCGACGAAGCTATTCACTCTAATGCATGGTGTGTGCATTATCGCCCCGAACTTGAGGCTAAGTACGTTAGGCGTTTGACCATTACTACCGAGCTTAAGCGGGCGCTTTCTAGCAATCAAAGCGAACTTTCAATGGTGTATCAACCTAAAATTGATCTCAGCACGATGAAAGTATGCAGCATGGAAGCGCTAATAAGGTGGAACAACAAAACACTTGGCTTCGTACCACCAGATGAGTTTATTACTATTGCTGAACAGGCAGCTCTAATTGAGCAAGTCACGACTTGGGTTATGCAGCAAACCATTGCTGATTTGTCGTACTTTAGGCAGAAAGGTTATGGCTTTACGGTTGCGATGAATTTATCAACTCAAGATATTCAAAATAAGCCGTTACTCGATAAATTGGTTTCTATACTTACCGACGCAGCACTTTCTCCCGATGCCCTAGAGCTAGAAATCACAGAGAGCGATTTGGTGGCAGATGCGTCGCTTGCTATTGAAAACTTAAACGCGTTAACGAGCAGGGGGTTTCACTTTGCTATTGACGACTTTGGCACTGGTTACTCTTCGCTTGCCTATTTGAAGAACCTGCCTGTCGATACAATCAAAATTGATAAAAGCTTTATATTGTCGTTAGCAATCGATGATAACGATAAACAAATAGTGCATACCGTGCTGGGATTAGCCACTGCTTTCGACTTAAAAGTGGTCGCAGAAGGGGTAGAAGACGAGATGTCGCTCAATATTTTGAAAGACTGGGGCTGTGATATTGCGCAAGGTTACTTCATTAGCCGACCATTAGCGAAGGATGCGCTAGAAGAGTGGTTAGAAAATTCACCTTTAGGCGAATAGACGGGAACCGGTAAATTCCTTATTGTTGGCAGTATATATGCATTATAAAAATAAAGCCTGCTCAAAACCGTAAGATATTGCCGTTTGAGTGGGTAAACTGTGAAATTACTTCAAAAACAAGGATATTATTATGGACATTATTCGCATTATACTTTCAATTTTACTGCCTCCTCTAGGTGTGTTCTTACAAGTTGGTATTGGCGCTCAGTTTTGGATAAACATCCTTCTAACATTGTTTGGCTATTTCCCTGGTGTTATCCACGCCGTGTACATTATTGCTAAACGATAGTTAATTTTACTAAGTTTTAGTAAACCAAGTACTAAAAGAAAGGCCAGTCTATGACTGGCTTTTTTGTATCAGTAAGATTTATGTAAAACGCACGCCTAGTGAGGCGCGAGTTCTTTTGCCATTTCTTCTTGGTAAGCGTCGGCAAGTTTATTCTTTTGAGAATCGTTAAGAAGTCGGCCAGCAACTTGAAAAAATTCTTGCTCTTCGTCAGCAAGGTGATGCTCAACTTTTTCTTGGAGAGATTTTAAGTGACGTAGCCACCCGGGTGAGTCCATTTTGGTATCATCCAATTTTTCGATAAGCTCATCAATCTCGTGATGCTCTGCAATACCATGGCGGGTTAAATCTACCGCTTCATCTTTTTTAAGCAGCGGAGAATAAAAATGACGTTCCTCAGCCACTGCATGACTTTCAAGCTGATCCTTCAACTCTTTGTAGTATTCACGGCGAGCAGCGGTGTCTCCGCTGGTCTCAGCGAGTATTTTAAGTAACAATCGTTGCTTCTCATGATCTTGGCGTAGTGCTTCAAAAATTTTCATCGGTAATCCCTCAACTAGTTGTACTGAATATGTGGCGTTAAAAGCACCTTAACTAATGCCAGAAGTGTTCCACTATATTGAGTTCACTAAGTCATTGTAAATGCAGCTTTTAGCGGTTATTTATTATTTCAATACATAAGGAACCGCTTAAATAATGCATTTCTTACATAGGGTTTACAGTAATCTTTACCTAACGCTATTGCGCTATGGATTAACTATTATTTTGCGTGTGGTCGATGCCAGTTAATACTCGTAAACTTGCAGGGTGTGTAGTGATACTAATTTCACTTGCACTGAAAATCTCACCATCGACCGCATAAGATACTTCTTCGTCAAAATAAAGAGATATCGATGGGGTTTGTTTGTGCCTAATACTGTCTGAACTGGTTTTATATTCTTCAGGCCCAAAGACTAGCTCTGCCAAAGAGAGTAATTGTCGGTCGGATGAATCTTGTGGGGTTAGCCAGGTGATATCTAATTTACCATCAGTCACATCGGGTAAATTTCCGCCTTGCGCAAGTGCAGTGGTAATTGGCGCGGCATTAGCGATGACTAAGCTTGGCGTTTCCAAGTGCTGAGATTCTTCATTATCAAATTTCACCTGAAAACTAAGGTTGTCATTTTTTCCTATGGCTTCCCACAGTCCCTTAAGGTAGGCAAACTGTCCGCCTGAGTCTTTCTCACCTCGTCCCGCGGCAGATATCATATGTTCTTCAAAGCCCACTGCAGCAACCAGCAACATCATTCGGCCATTACACCGGGCAGTATCGATATCTGCCGTTTTACCGTCAATAATGACGTCACACGCGGTACTAATAGGAACAATTTTACTGGCATAACCATGGAGTACCTGACAAAGGGCATTGGCCGTACCTAGGGGAATAACCCCTAAAGTGACATTCTTATCGGTAAGGGCATTGGCCACCTCCGTAATGGTACCGTCGCCACCACAAGCTACGATAATTTGTGCCCCATCGGCTAAGGCTTCTTTAGCCAAGACTTCACCGTTTATTTCTTCGGTTGTTTCTTTAACGGTAACTTTGAATTTTTCGTTTAGTCTTGCCAGAATATCCGCTTTTTCAACTTCCCATTTACCTCCGCCGGCAACAGGGTTGGCAATAAGGGTAAGACGCTTAGTTAATGACAAGCTTCCGCCATTCTTTATTTTTTCAAGTGCTGCTAACTGATGTTTATTTAGCCTGGCTGTCGAACGAACCGATTGAATTTTATCCATTGCATCTAGAATGGATAGGGAAGGATCCCTGGCCAGTAGGTAGGCGGCTAGCACTAATACAGAGCGGCCTCTACCCAGTGCACAATGCACAACTACATTCTTACCTTCAACGAGTTGTTGATCTAACCAGTTAATCGCAAGGGTTAGTTGTTCTTGAGTGGGGCTGGTATGGTCAAGAACAGGGATGTTCAAATAATCAAAATCTAATTGATAGGCGGTCCAGTCTAAGCCATCGAATTCGGCAGTAACGTCTAAAATAGCGTTAATATTGTTGTTTTTCAGCATAACAACATGCTGTGAAGACATGCGACAACCTAAATAAAGTTGATCATCAATTTTTTGAAAAGGGGGAACCTTGTCGGTACGTCTTGCATACTCATTGTATAACCAGCTCCCCATTAAGAATGGAACGAAGACCCACCGAATATAAATAGGGATCGAACCATCTTCACGTTTTCTGAACAATGCAGGATAGTTAAGCAAGTAGGCGCTACTAACTGCAATCAGTGAGAAACTGATCCAAGCAAAGATGACAGAGAGCCATAGTGTTGGGCTAAACCACGTTAGCACTAATGCTAAAATTGCGCCGAGTACATAATATTTAACCATCTTCATACTGTTCACATTTCCTTTGTTCAAACATTCAGTTTATTTATACAGTGGTTCCGCCAATTTTGTTTATTACTAATAAGCATCTATGAAGGTAGAATGAAAATAATAATCAAAAATTACATTTTGTTTAAACTTTATAAGTGAACTGGGTGATAGATAGCGCCGTACAGGTTCCATCAGATTTTCCACAGCAGTCAGTATTTACATGAACGGGCGAATTCAATGTCGAACAGTTTCATTATCAAATTGGTAAACTTTTTATGGTTTCAAACCATTTGGTGGTTAGTGGTTTTATACCAAAACACTTTCTTGGTTCTGGGTTTACTGATCGCGTGGCTTATTTATTCACCGTTGCGAAAGTCAGATAGTAAAATAATGATAGCGGTGCTTTTGCTAGGTACTGTGGTGGACTCACTTTTGATGGTGACAGGGGTATTTGGCTTTGAGCGTGGTGCTTGGTTCAGCGGTGGCGCATCTCATTTGATAATACCTATTTGGCTAGTGTGTCTGTGGGCCGCATTAGGAGGGTCGATTCAGCATAGCCTAAGTGCGTTTGCTGATAAGCCATTACTTGCAATGTTTGGCGGTGCAGTCTTCGCCCCGCTCAGTTATTTCGGTGGGCAAAAGTTTGGTGCTGTCACCTTTGGATATTCACCCCTAGTTACGGGGTTAATTTTAGCAATGGTATGGGGGGGAGTATTTCCGGCGTGCTTTTTACTGGCGAAAAAGTTAACGGCTCACCACGAATTGAGCCAAGACCATTAAGCCTAGCCACTCCCTTAATCTGTGATTAAAGGGAGTTAGCGGTTGATTTCGGTTTTAGCAGTTCTTAAACAGGTCTCAAGCAATCCTTAAGGGGCTTTAAAGCGGTATTAGCGTATCGCTTCTACCACATTCTTGCTTCGCGAATGTAAAAACGATGCAATGTCAGACGCCGATTGGCTCTTTTTCAAGTTAATAACCACGGCCACATGGTTTCTTCTAATAGCATGTCTTACCGCTTGCACTATTTCTGAACGGTCTGGGCGCAGGCCAACTAAGCCTGCTACGAACAAACCAGTAAAGATGCCTGGGCTTATCAGCGCGATATATGTAAATAGTGGGTTTTGTTTCGTTAGCTCAGGGCCAAACGAAACCAAAAGAAATGCTGCTAGTATGCCTACAAGAAAACCTACACCACCAAGCAATAAGTGAGAGTGCCACAAATTTTTGCCTATGCTTCTACTCTCTCGTTCTAGCTTCTCACTCGCTTCAGTATCGCTTGCGTCGATAAAGGCAACTTGATCAGTACTGACGTCAGTTGAATTTGCCAGTTGTTGAATGGTTTTTTTTGCCATTAATTTGTTTTCAAATATGGCAGCAACTTGAATTTGGTCTTTTGGCGCTAGAGATGCGCGAAGATTTTCATGATTAGCGGTTTGCATAACTTCTCCGATAAACCCGGTCAATTTATACCTATGCGGTACCCTTCAGCGTTTTTGCCAAAGGCGGGTAAATTCATAACTATTAAACGAATTTACAAATATTCATTTATAACCATTCAAAATGCGTTCCGCTGGCGGGTTAAACTTTAGTCTACATGCTTTCTAAGTGCTCTATTTTTATCTAAGATGTTGAATTTCATGGTTAATATTGCTTTTTGGATAAGGTTAACTTAACTTCATGTCGATAATACTTACCCTAGGTGTATAGATAACATTTTCGCTGTGTTACATATTTACTCACAGTATGAAAATTTGTCTCAGTCTGTAAATTTTGCTTTCAGCGGTTGTGTTACTGCTTACCAATATGAGAGCGCCAAATCATTAACCCATTGTAAAATTTCATCGCTAACCTATTGAATTTAATGGAAGATGTTTTTTAATCGAATTAGTAGCCTCCCCGTGATCTATGGCTATTAGCTGGCGCGTCACCACGCATGTAACTTGCATCTTCCTTTAGCATTAAAAATGGCATTGATAAATTGCCATACTACCAAGCAACCTTGATGTAAGTTTGCGGTACACATTATTCTAAAAGGGAGTTCAGGTGACTATAGGGCAAGTTGTTGAAAGGGATATGCCTCATCCACACCTCACCATTAAGCGGATTGCTTGTGGTAAAGGTGTCTATTATCGTTATACCAGCGGTCGAAAGGTAGAAGGGCAGCGCGTGCTGCGCAGAATCAAATCCCTTGCCATCCCCCCTAACTGGAAAAGTGTCACTATTAGTCGCAACCCTAAGGCAAGTATTCAAGCTATTGGCCTAGATGCTAAAGGGCGAAAACAATATCTCTATCATCCTGATTGGCATAAACAGCAGCAAGCAGAAAAATTCAAACGTCTGGCGGTTTTCGGACAAAAGGTACCTGAGTTTCGAGAATATTGTAGGACACTCGTTAATGGCGAGCAGTGGACAATAGAGCGAGCATCAGCCTTGGTGTGTCTGTTGTTAGATTATACCGGCGTGAGAATAGGCAACGCTCAGTATAGTAAAGAAAATAACACCTATGGCTTAACTACGCTTCGTCGTAAACATGTTCAAGAAGCAACGCTGGAAAAGGTGTCTCTTGAATATTCTGGTAAGCACAGCAAGCGACGCACCATTACTATCGACGATCCTTTATTAGCATCCCTAGTGTGTGAATGTACGCAGCTTCAGGGTTACAGCTTATTTCGATATCAGTTAGCTGACGGCTCGTGGTGTGATATTCATAGTGAAGACGTCAATGCCTTTATTCACGAGCATTTAGGCGACAACTTTAGCTGCAAAGATTTTCGAACTTGGGCAGCCAGTCGATTTGCACTGCAAAGCTTTCCAGAGGTTGATAGGTATTTGCGAGAAGGGCGTAACCGTAAATGGCCTAACTCGTTGAGTTCACATGTGTCAAAAATGCTGGGAAATACCCCTTCTGTTTGCAGGCAGTATTACATTCACCCGAAGTTATATTCTGTGTTTGATGAGAAAAATACGTTTGAGAATTTATTAAAGACACTCGAGCAGGCTAATGAGGAACTTTGCGATCCTATTGAACGAGATTTAAGCACTGAAAAGCTTTTGTTGTCGATTATTTCATCTGAGTGACAATTGGATTAACTTTTAATAATAAATGTTTCTATTGATGCTAATAGTGTACTGGTTGAACGACGTGGAGTACAAAATGTTGCGTTTCACGGAACCGGATAGATGCAGTAAATTCTTTTTTAATCAGTGGCTTGTATGCGGTTTTGAAATAGGTAATGTATGTGAAACCTTTTGGGCTATATTCACGCAGCAAATAGACCTCATAACAAATTGGCTACTATTTAAACTTGAAATCACAGCAGTGATACTTATATAATTAGAGCTCTAATCATTATTGTTCAATTTAAATGTTTGATTCTGAGTTTGGCTCAAGGCTGAAGTCGGAAACAAATGATGCGTGTTATTCAAGCTTTTAACCCTTGTATAGCACTTCGATGGAATGCCATGTCCTTCGAACATCTGAATGATGTAATTTTAACTAACATAGGAGAGCAATCTCACATTATGCCAATTGAAAGTTATATATCGCTGGCTATTTATTTTCTAGCGATGTTGGGTATAGGTCTTTTTGCATATCGTCAATCTACTAGTGATATTTCTGGTTACATTCTAGGTGGTAGGAAGGTTAGCCCTCAAGTTACTGCACTATCAGCGGGTGCTTCTGATATGTCAGGTTGGATGTTAATGGGATTGCCAGGGGCAATGTTCTTAACTGGGTTCGACGCAGTTTATATTGCTATTGGTCTTGTCGCAGGGGCACTAGCAAATTATATATTGGTTGCACCTAAGCTTCGTGTTTACACCGAAGTCGCGGATGATTCCTTAACCGTGCCGGAGTTCTTCGCAAAGCGCTTCGACAACCCTAAAGCAAACGTACGCATCGTTTCAGCTGTCATCATTGTCTTATTTTTTACTTTATATACGTCTGCAGGGCTTGTAGCCGGCGGAAAGCTTTTTGAAAGCGCGTTCTCAGTTGATTATCAGCTTGGACTGTTTATCACATTGGGTGTTGTCGTTTCATACACCTTATTGGGTGGGTTCTTAGCGGTCAGCCTTACTGATTTTGTGCAAGGTTGCATCATGTTTATTGCCCTTGTTCTCGTGCCGAT
Source organism: Alteromonas sp. KS69 (assembly GCF_003989595.1). Lineage (NCBI taxonomy): Bacteria > Pseudomonadati > Pseudomonadota > Gammaproteobacteria > Alteromonadales > Alteromonadaceae > Alteromonas > Alteromonas sp. KS69. Next base: position 180,835 of record NZ_PYHU01000007.1, read on the forward strand.
TGTGGCTTTTACCGAGTTCGATAGTGTAAACCAAATGACGGCAGCGGCGTATGAATCAGTACCGGACTTTTCAGAGTCATGGGGTGCACTCACTCTTGTAGGCTTGCTTTCAAGCCTTGGGTGGGGCCTTGGCTACTTTGGTCAGCCTCACATTATTGTAAGGTTTATGGCTATTCGCGATGTTAAATCGGTAAGCACCGCACGAAATATTGGTATGTCTTGGATGCTAGTTACTATACTTGGTGCATTAGCAACGGGTTTTGTAGGGATAGCCTATGCAAATCAATTCAATTTAAGCGTGGACGACGCTGAGACTATTTTCATCGTTTTTTCTCAGTTGCTATTTCACCCGCTTATTAGTGGTTTTTTAATGGCTGCTATTTTAGCTGCCATTATGAGTACTATTTCGTCTCAGTTATTGGTATCGGCAAGTTCGTTAACCGAAGACATTTATCGAGTTGTAGCGAAAAAAGACATCAGCGAAAAAGAGACGGTAACCATCGGAAGAGTTGGTGTAGCGGGCGTTGCCATAGTGGCATTGCTATTGGCGATGGACTCGTCGAACTCCATTCTTTCGTTAGTGAGTAATGCATGGGCTGGCTTTGGTGCCGCATTTGGCCCGTTGGTATTGTTCAGCTTATACAAAAAGGATTTAACACAGAGTGCGGCATTAGCCGGCATTATTAGTGGTGCAGTAACTGTCCTATTTTGGATATACGCACCCGTGTTGGCTGACGGTAAAACGTTAAGCAGTGTTATTTATGAAATTATTCCTGGCTTTGCGGTAAGCACCGCAACCCTTTGGTTGGTATCGCGCGCAGGTGCTGCGCCGTCTGAAAATGTTCAGCGCTTATTTAGAGCAACCAACCAGCAATTAGCAGATCAACAATCTTAAGGTGAATGAAATATTATGAGTCATCCCAATTGGAAACGCGTGGTCATTAAAGTAGGCAGTGCACTAATCTCGCCAAACAAGCAAGGGTGCAGCAGCCACTACTTGCTAAGTATTGCCCAGTTCATCGTGCGTTGTCGGGCAAATGGAACACAGGTAGTGTTAGTGTCTTCAGGTTCAGTCGCCGCTGGAGCACATTTGTTCCCGGATCACGAAAAATCAAATATTGCTGTGAAAAAGGCAATGGCTGCAGCAGGGCAGACAGAAATGATTGCGACCTGGGACAGATTATTCGACTTCCCATCAGCGCAAATGTTGTTAACCCATGCTGACCTGCGTGATAGAGAGCGCTACGTTAGTATTCGTGAAACCATTTTTAGTTTGTTAGAGCATAACGTTCTACCTATTGTAAATGAAAACGATACGGTAACGACCGATAAACTAAAAGTGGGTGATAACGACAACTTATCCGCTATGGTGGCAGCAGCAGCTGACGCAGATGCACTTATTATCTGTTCTGACATTGACGGTTTGTATAACAAAAACCCTCACGATCACGACGATGCTGAGTTGCTTAAGAAAGTAGATACCATAGACGCCAGTATTTACGCCATGGCGGGTGGTGCAGCGGAAGGCGGTGTTGGCACCGGTGGTATGCGCACAAAAATTGAAGCGGCGGAAAAAGCCGTTTCGCATGGTATAGACACATATATTATTAACGGCTTTACCGAACTGTCATTTAACATGTTGCTTGCGGGTGAAAACCCAGGCACACATTTTAGCCCTTACGATAAGCCGATGTTGGAAAACGTGCATTGGATGCGCCATACCTCAAACGCGCAGGGCGAAGTGATAGTTGAGGGAGATTTTGATTCTTCACTGGAAAACCACAGTGAACAACTTACCAGCAGCGAGATAGTTGATGTGAAAGGCGAGTTCTCAGTGGGCGATACCATTTTGGTACGCAAAGCTGATGGCACTAAGCTTGTTAAAGCGAAATCAAACTACAGTAGCTGTTTACTGAATTTTATCGCGAATCAGGAAAACGATGACTTCGCCAGTGAATTTGAAGATAAGACTGGCCCTATCATTTCTGATCAGCATGTAGCCAATTTGGAGAAAGAATGAGCATTATTACAGAATTAGCAAAACAAGCGAAACAAGCAGCCCAAACACTTGCCATCTTAGATGAATCTGAGAAGAACGCGGTGTTAAAGGATATGGCTGCGGCTATTCGTGGAAATAAAGACACGATTAAAGCGGTTAACGAAAAAGAAGTGGCGCGCGCTAAGGAAAATAACCTAGACGATGCCATGATTGACCGCTTGATTTTAGACGACGCCCGCATTGAATCTATGGCAGAAGGCATTGAAGTTATTATTAGCCTTGACGATCCTGTTGGTCGCGAGCGCGTAATTGGCACCCGTCCAAACGGCATTGAAATTAAAAAGATGCGTATTCCATTAGGTGTAGTGTGCATGATTTATGAAGCACGCCCTAATGTAACAGCCGATGCTGGCGCACTGTGTTTTAAGTCGGGTAACGGCGTTATTCTACGTGGTGGTAAAGAAGCACTGGATACCAGTCTAGCCATCGCTGGGCTTATGCAAGACGTGCTTGAAAAGCATAACTTACCAAGAGCATTGGTTACTGTTGTGCCAAATCCAGATCGCGCGCTTATGCAAGAGCTTATGGAACAACGTGACTACATTGACGTTATTATTCCACGTGGCGGCGAAGGATTAATTAACTATGTAACCGAACACTCTAAAGTGCCTGTGATACAGCATTTTAAAGGGGTATGTCATTTATATGTCGATAAAGACGCTGATTTAGATAAAGCGTTGGCTATCTTGTTAAATGGTAAGACGCAACGTACTGGCGTATGTAATGCGTTAGAAGGTTTGGTAGTACATCAAGCTATTGCGGGCGACTTCTTACCTCGCGTTGCCGAAGCGTTTGAGCAACATAAGGTAACAGTGCATGTCAATGAAAAAGGCGCTCAGTACTTTAACAACGCTGACGTTATTAGCGAAGACGCTTACGGCGAAGAGTACTTAGGTTTAGAAATTGCCATTCGTGTAGTGGATGATTTCGCAGGTGCCATTTCTCATATTGCTGACTTTGGTAGTAACCATACTGAAGTTATCTGCACAGAAAACGAAGATAGCGCTAAGAAATTTCAGCGTGCCGTAGACGCCAGTGTAGTAATGGTAAACGCATCTTCACGTTTCTCTGATGGCAGCCAACTTGGTTTAGGTGCTGAAATTGGTATCGCGACTACTAAGCTTCATGCCTATGGGCCAATGGGATTAGAATCGCTTACGTCTGAAAAATACCTAGTGAATGGTGTTGGTCAAATTCGCGAATAAGCGACTAGAAAACTAACACGAAATAGCTTCGTTCAATTTAAGCATAAAATCCCGGCCTTTGTATGGGAATAATCCCACTGGTCGGCATTGTGCCCATCAATAGCATGCTTCATAATAAAGGCGCTGTATTTACAGCGCTTTTTTATTTTCTATCAAATGGTTAACTGGAGCATCTACATGGAAATAGCGATAGACCCAACACAAATGTGGCATAACTTTGTTCAATTTGTGTTGGATTACAAGCTATTGGCCTCGCTCTTTTTAGTGGTATTACTCCACTTTTTCAAGAAGGGCACCCTTCGCCTTATTAAGCGTCGGAGCTCGCGCAAAGGGGAAGATCGACGTAACCAGATTAATATTTTAGAGCAGCTAGGTAATGCATTCATTATTGTGCTGCTGATGATGGTGTGGTCATCTGAAATTCAGAACCTTGCCATTTCAATTGCCGCTTTCATGGTGGCTATTGTGTTAGCTACCCGCGAATTTATTCAATGCTTTATGGGCTTCATTTACTACCTAGGCGCACGGCCATTTAGGGTAGGGGATTGGATCCAGATGAATAACGTCATCGGGGAAGTGGTAGAAATGGATTGGGCAAAAACCGCCTTATTAGAAGTTGACCCTGAAACCTTCAATTATACCGGTAAGCACGTATATGTGCCTAATAGCCAGTTAGTTACTCAGACAGTGCGTAATTTAAACTTCTTACGTCGTTATAAATTGCACTCTTTTAATATTGTGAATGAGCCGACGGTAAATGCCTACAGCTTGTTACCGGCCTTTAGAGCTAGTGCACAAGCGCACTGTGAATACTTTCGTGATGTAGCAGAACGGTATAAAGGCCTTATCGAGCGTCACTTAGAACAAGACTTTATTCAAATTGACCCTGAAGTTGAAATTAAAACCAATGAACTGGCTAAGGTAGTCGTGAAAGTTAGTTTGTTTTGCCCGACAGCAGAGGCACACGAACTTGAACACAAAATGTGTTCAGATTGGCTAAGCCTGTGGTTTGAGGCGCTAGAAAAAAGTGCCTGTCCGCCAAACACTTCGTCTAGCTCTCAATCGCTAGGGGAAACCGTTTAAGTGCCAATCTCGCTTATCGGTAAAGTGGCCTTTTAAAAATTCCATTTGGTCAGCCAATATTCGTCGGTTCACTAAATAGAACCTTTCATACACGTTTGGCCTGAAGGGTACAGCAAGCAAAGGCATGCCCGCTTCCTCAGGGGTTTTGGCCGCTTTAGCATGGTTACAGCGCTGACAAGACGTTGCCACATTAGTCCAGCTATCTTTGCCACCCCGTGAGCGTGGAATAATATGATCACGGGTTAACAGGCTAGGTGAGAAGCGTTGGCCACAATAAAGGCATAAGTAATTATCACGCCTAAACAGATACCGATTGGTTAACGCTATTTTTCCGCTTAAATCTGTGACTTTGCCATCGCAAGCAATAATACTTGATAAGGTTAACTGACTTTGATGGCCGTCATGATCCCAGCCACCTTTAAGCGTAACGGCATCACTGCCTAATTCGAATAATACCTTTTCCTGACAATAGAGTTTTGTAGCTTGCTCAACATGGATCCATTCCTGTGGCATGCCAGCTTTATTTAGTCTGAGTACTAGCATTACATTCCCCTTAGCGCACCGTGTAGGTTTAGTTATAGCATACGAGGTTTTATGTCATTATGATGAAAATACATACAATTTGAACGTATTAATACAAAATTCATCTGGTTATGGTGATATTTACGTTGCGGTGAGTATTTATGCGCTTATTTGTTCAATGTGAACTACATTGTGTAGTGGGTTAATCACAGTGAATACGTGATGTGGACGAAATTACCACAAACCGCAACGAATTCTACGAATAGAAAATTTGTTAATGGTATTAGCGTTAGTTCATCGCTATACTATGCACCGCGATTATAAGCGATAAATAAGATTGAAATTAAAGGACAAATAGTGACTCCTATTACTAAATCATTTCAGTATGGACAGCATACTGTAACACTAGAAACGGGCGTTATCGCTCGTCAGGCCACAGCAGCCGTCATGGCAAGTATGGATGACACCGCTGTATTAGTTACCGTTGTAGGTAAGAAAGAAGCGAAAGCAGATCAAGATTTCTTCCCACTAACAGTAAACTATCAAGAAAAAACATATGCTGCGGGTAAAATCCCTGGTGGTTTCTTCAAACGTGAAGGTCGTCCTTCTGAAGGCGAAACCCTTACAGCGCGTTTGATTGACCGTCCAATCCGTCCATTATTCCCTGAAGGGTTTAAAAACGAAGTACAAGTTGTTATCACGGTAATGTCTGCTAACCCAGATATTCCAACTGATATCATCTCTATGATTGGTACTTCAGCAGCACTAGCCATTTCTGGTATTCCATTTAATGGTCCAATTGGTGCAGCGCGCGTTGGTTACACTGACGGCGAATACATTCTAAATACCCGTGTTGAAGAACAAGCTGACAGCGATCTAGATCTTGTTGTTGCTGGTACTGAAGGCGCAGTATTAATGGTTGAGTCAGAAGCCGATGTGCTTTCTGAAGACGTTATGCTTGGTGCAGTAATGTTCGGTCACGAGCAACTACAAACGGTAGTAACAGCAGTTAAAGAATTTGCTGCTAACGTTAGTATCGACAAGTGGGACTGGAAACCAGAAGCAGAAAACACAACCCTTAAAGATAAAGTGAAAGCATTAGCTGAAGCTGAAATGGTTGCTGCTTACCAAATCTCTGACAAGCTTGCACGTAAAGACGCAGTTACTGCTGCAACTGAAAAAGCTCGTGATGCTATCCTTGCTGAAGACGAGACCCAAGATAAGAAAGAAGTATCAAACCTTCTTCATGATCTTGAGTCTGACGTAGTGCGTTCACGCATCCTTGCTGGCGAGCCTCGTATCGACGGTCGTGATCCTAAGATGATTCGTGCACTAGACGTTGCAACGGGCATTTTACCACGTACTCACGGTTCTGCTGTTTTCACTCGTGGTGAAACTCAAGCTATCGTTGCTGCTACGCTAGGTACAGAACGTGACGCGCAGATGATTGACGAGCTTCAAGGCCGTCGTGACAGCCGCTTCATGCTTCATTATAACTTCCCTCCATACTGTGTTGGTGAAACCGGTATGATTGGTTCTCCTAAGCGTCGTGAAATTGGTCACGGTCGTTTGGCGAAGCGCGGTATTCAAGCAGTAATGCCAAGCGAAGAAGAATTCCCGTACGTAGTACGTATCGTTTCTGAAATTACAGAATCAAACGGTTCATCTTCAATGGCCTCTGTATGTGGTACTTCACTTGCGCTTATGGATGCAGGTGTACCAATTAAAGCTTCAGTTGCTGGTATTGCAATGGGTCTAGTGAAAAGCGACGAAAACTTCGTTGTACTTTCAGACATCCTTGGTGATGAAGATCACCTTGGTGACATGGACTTTAAAGTTGCTGGTACTACCGGTGGTATCACTGCATTGCAGATGGATATCAAAATTGAAGGTATTACTAAAGAAATCATGCAAATTGCCCTTAAACAGGCAAAAGAAGCACGTTTGCATATTCTTAACGTAATGGACGAAGCTATTGGCGGTCACCGCGAAGAGCTTAGCGAATTTGCTCCGCGCATTTACACTGTTAAAGTCGATCAGGACAAGATCCGCGACGTTATCGGTAAAGGCGGCGCAATGATTCGTTCAATTACTGAAGAATCTGATACCAACATCGAAATCGAAGATGATGGTACTATCAAAATCTTCGCAACTGAGCGTGCGAAAGCCGATATTGCTATCAGCAAGATTGAGCAAGTTACCGCTGAAATCGAAGTGGGCAAAACTTACCACGGTAAGATTACCCGTATCGTAGATTTCGGTGCGTTTGTTGAAGTATTACCAGGTAAAGAAGGCCTAGTACATATTTCTCAAATCGCTCACGAGCGTGTTAACAAAGTAACTGACTACCTTACTGAAGGTGCGATGATTGACGTGAAAGTGATGGAAATTGACCGTCAAAACCGCGTACGTCTAAGCATTAAAGAGTTACTTGAAAAGCCTGCTCCTAAGTCTGACGACGCAGAGTAAGGTTTTTATTTGCTAGTTTGCTATAGCGTAGGCTTACGCCTAATCACTATGGCAAAAAGTAGATTTAAGACAAAGATAAAAAATTAGAAAAGGGAGCTTAGCTCCCTTTTTTGTTTTTAAAGAAAGGAGCAACATGGAAAAGCAAACGCAAACTGAAATTGAAGCCGCCGTGTTTCGCCGTTTGGTTGATCATTTAGATGCGAACAAAGATGCACAAAATATCGACCTGATGATTTTGGCTGATTTTTGTCGTAATTGTTTGGCGAAGTGGTATTCCTCTGCCGCTGCAGAGCAGGGTGAAGACATCGATTACGATGCGGCTCGAGAAGTAGTTTACAAAATGCCGTATTCTGAGTGGAAAGAAAAGCATCAACTACCGGCCAGTGATGAACAGCTAGAAAAACTAGCAGCACGTCAAAAGAAATAAACAATAAACCCAGCTAAAAGCTGGGTTTTTCATTGATAAACGTGTAAGTCGTTTTATGTAAGCCGAATCCACAAAAGCCTTATCCACCAAGCGACATACAAAAAACGCTTAACGGAAGTCGCTTCACAAGTATCAAATACATTAAAGACCACTATCCTTGGTAATCTCGCATATCAAGCATGTTTTCGATACCCTCAATCGCTTCATCGGCTATATGAGTAACATAAAGTAGGGTGGTGTGGTTCGAAGCTGCTAAACGTTTTATCAGTGCCAGCACATTGGTGCGATTAATATCATCTAACCCATTGCAGGGTTCATCAAGTATTAACACCGCAGGGTGCTTCACCATGGCGCGCACAATAAGTAATAAACGCTGTTCACCAAAAGAAAGGCTGTTGAACGGTGTGTGTTTGTTATCGGTAAAACCTATAACATCAAGCCACGCATCGGCAATCGCATTTTCAGCGTTGGTCGGCGTGGTATAAAGCCCGATGCTATCGTAGAAGCCAGAGGTCACTACATTGTGAGCGCTGCAATTTACCCGGTACTGCATGTGCAGTGCGTTCGACATAATGCCAATGTGTTGTTTGATATCCCATATGCTTTCCCCTGACCCTCGCTTTATTCCAAATAAGGTTAAATCATTGGTGTAGCAGTGAGGGTTATCGCCTGTAATCATGGTAAGCAAGCAGGTTTTACCCGAACCATTGGGCCCAGATATTTGCCAATGCTGGCCGGGGTAAACCATAAAATCTACATCTTTAAATACGGTATTGTCATCGTACTTAACAAACCCATTTCGAAGCGCAATTAAGGGCGCATCTTTGGCAAAGGTTTTAGACGTTTCGGTGGTAGGTGGCAATGTGGGTTCAGCCGTGTTTAAGCTAAACCATGAAGATAGATGATTAATCAGCGCTTCAGGAGCCATGCTGTCGTCGCTAGACGATACTATTTTTAATGCCTCAACCAAGACTAATTTACATGCCATATTCGGCACGTCACGCACCGTGTTTGCGGTAATCACTAAGGTGGACTGAGTTTGTTGGCTTAAGAAGGTGTTTAAACCTGCTCTTGCGTTTTTATCAAGCCCTTCAAATGGCTCATCAATTAAAATTACGTCTGCATTGCTCACCCAGGCTAGTAACATCAGGATTTTACGTGTTTCACCGGTAGACAGTGAAAGAAAGGCCGTATTAAGTAAATGTTCAACCTGCAAGGCGGTTGATAAGGCTTCGTACGCGCTGTGTTGTTGATAATTAGCGTTTGCTTCGCTTAAAAGCTCATGCACTAGGGTAGGCTCGGCCACAATATCGAGCAGATCCGCACTGTCTTTTTGTTTTTCTTCAAGAATAATCGCTTGCTGAACCGCTACGCTCACTTCAGCAACTGACACATTGCATGAGCGCGTACCCGCTAAGGGCTTGCCACGACCAGCTAATGCCGCCATAAGTAAAGATTTGCCTGCACGGTTTCGCCCAGCAATGAGTACATGCTCACCTTGATTGACGTTAAAAGTAAATGCAGGAGTGGTGAAGTTGTTTTCTAGTTTTACTTGAAAGTTGTGTAGCGATAGCGTGGTCAAAATGCAGACGTTTCAGTTAGCCAGTATTAAATCATTTTGGCGGGGATGACGGGGATATGTCAATGTTAACTAACGGTTTGGTCATAAAGTGGCTGTTGGGATTAAGCTGATAATTGCCAAAAGGCTCGCAATCCTTAAATCCGTTTTTAGCATATAGTTGCCGAGCGGCGTTGAAGTAGCCTTGCGTGCCCGTTTCTAAGCTTAGCGTTTGGTAACCATTTGCTATCGCGAATTCAATCACATAGGTGAGTAACTGTGTTGCTACGCCTTTATTACGAAAAGCTGCAACAGTTCGCATAGATTTCAATTCAGCTTCAGTGCTGCTTAATTTTCTTATAGCGACACAGCCAGCTAGAACATCACTTTGCCATGCGCTAAAGAACGTAATGTTAGGTGGCTTTAACGCTGTAACATCCAAGGCATGCACGCTCTCTGGAGGAGACGTGGCATACATGTCTTTCAAGTGCTCTTCTAGCAGGGCGATAACATCGCCGCTGCTAAGGTCGTCATGTTTAATTTTCATATATAACGTACATTGGCCAACTTAAGTGGTTATTTAAGAAACGTAATACTCAGGGGGTAAACCCATAATTCGCCCTTGTTGGCTTTTATTGCTGCAACAATAGCAAAAATGAAGTTCAGTATGGCGAGTATTACTAAGCCAAACATACCAATAATAATTAACGTGAGCACGCCACAAATAAGTGAGTAAATGAACAAGCTAATCAACCAATTAACGGTGACCTTTCCATGCATATCAATATCTTGGTGCTTATCTTTATTCACAGCCCACATAACGATAGGCAGGATAAACCCTAAACCAGGCACTATAATACTGGTTAACTGGCTAAGGTGAATAAGCATGCAATAGGTGTTAAGTGGCATCCCCCAATACTCTTGAACGCTTCCGGTTTCATTACTAGCTTGATTACTGTTGTTCATATCATCGCTCATACAACTATCCTTGTTTAATTATGATTATTTATATTTATTTGCGTTAACGGCAGTTACTTCGAATTTTTCGAAGGGAATGCCAACATACTCTGTTAAAATAGCAAAATCAACGTACTAGCGAGCTGATTAGTCGCGATACGTATCTGTTTCTATTCGGAATTAGCATTATGAACCAACAGCAGCCAAATAATCCTCTTCACGGGCTTACCCTTGAAAAAATTCTTGTTCGTCTCGTTGAACATTATCAATGGGAAGGCTTGTACTCTGAAATTAGGGTGAACTGTTTTAACAACGACCCTTCTGTGAAATCTTCGCTTAAGTTTTTGCGCAAAACTCAGTGGGCGAGAGACAAAGTAGAAGCGTTATATATTCGTACATTTAGCTAATCTACTCGTGTAATAGGCAAGCTAACAAACAACATCAAAAAGGCTGAGCCTTCTGGCTATCAAAAAGGACTAACCATGGATAACGTTGCGCTTTTCGTTGACGTGCAAAATATTTACTACACCACGCGACAAATTCATAAGTGCAATTTTGATTACAATCAATTTTGGCGCTTGGCTACCGAAGGTAGAAACGTGGTGAAAGCAGTGGCGTATGCTATTGAGCGAGGCGACACAAAACAGCGAGAGTTTCAAAATATACTCCGTGGTATTGGCTTTGAAGTGAAGTTAAAACCTTTCATTCAGCGAGCAGATGGTTCAGCGAAAGGCGATTGGGATGTGGGTATAACGATTGACGCTATGGAGTATGCTGATCTCGCTGACACTATTGTGTTTGCTACAGGAGATGGTGATTTCGATATATTGGCCAGTAAGCTTGTTGATAAAGGTAAAGAGGTGGAAGTGTACGGCGTTCAAGAACTCACTTCGGTTTCTCTTATAAAGGCTGCCAGCAAATATGTTCCTGTACAAGGTGACTTGTTACTGCGTTAGTCTATGTGGGTTAAGCTATGTCATTGTTGCTGATAAAAAATTTATTTTGGCAGTTTTATTGATATCGGTCAGTTTGACTTTCTCTACTAGCGAGTACGCTAGCCTAATCTGAGTAGTAACACGACGAGGGATTATGATTTCTCAGCTTCCTAAGTGGGTAGAGTTCGGCGCATTTATCTTGGCGCTGGTGGCTGGGTATGTGAATGCGATTGGACTACTTGGGTTTGACCATCAATCTGTCTCGCATCTATCGGGTACTGCAACCCTGCTAGGTACTGGTGTTTACCAAGGGTCTCTGCAAAATGCATTTCATCTTGTAGGGGTTTTGCTTTCCTTTCTTGCAGGCGCTTCCATTGCTGGCTTCAAAATGCGTTAGCTACAACCTATAGCGGCGCTATTATTCGCACCACTCACGTTACTGGTATTTTCACCGATTTAGGCATTATGCTTGGGGCCCTGTGCCGAGGGGAAAAGCTAGATACCAGAAAAGCCAAGCTATTCTTGTTAATTATTACCGGTTTCATTTTTGGTGGCACAGCGGGGGCAATTCTGTTTGGCATGTTTCAGTTCTTTTCGCTTATTGCGCCAGCTGGCGTATGCCTAGTGATAGCGATGATTTACAACGTCTATTTGCGAAAAGCGGTATAAGTGAAACATTGGCAAAGGTAAACACTAAACGAGGCCGCTGACATTAGCGGCCTTGTTTTGGTCTATTTTAAAGGTTATTTATGCGCTAGATGTGGCTTAACAGCACCATAATGGATACAAGCAAGTACTGGACATGCAAGTAACACAGACAAACCAAAGGTGTGTGGCGCAAAATAAATAACCAAGGTGTTTAGTGCAGCTAACATGGCGAAAGCACTAGGCTGTGCAGAAACAATCGAAAAGGTTGTTGCCATACTTTGTTTAAAAGTGCGTTTAGCTATTAACATTAGTGGTGCAACAAACAGAAATAGCATAATAAATGGCACTGCCGATGAGAATAGTAAACCTAACGTTTGGGCGCTTATATCAATAAGCTTTTGGAATAAAAGCAAATCTACGCCGCTACTACCAAGTAGTACCCAAGAGAACAAAAGCTGACTTAAAAACGGTAGCAAAAGGAGAGGGCTAATAAGTAGAAATTTTCCCCACGACGCATTGCTTATTGCAGAGAACGACCATACTTTCCCTTTTGTCGCCAAGTTATGAATGCATAGCCAAGTAGCGCCAATAACAGGCACCATTATCCATTTTGAAAGCATTATGGACATGGGTGCTGCTAGTAGGGGATCAGGTATTAGTTGCGCAGGTAATAGCTGTATAATACCTTCAATAATTAACGGGCTCAGCATAAGAACAAATAGTGAAAAAGGGGCTTGCTTAAATAATTGCCACCCTTGTTGAAGCCACGCCTTGTTATCTAAACGCCCTGTATTTTTCCCATAGGTATTGTTTTCGTATGTTTTGGGGGCTTGTAACGCTAACTCATTTTGATTGCCTGAAGTTTGTGCCGTCATCGTGATTCCCTATATATGCTTTGGTGATTATTAATTAACCTTCAAAGCTATAGTCACGGGCAAAAAATAAAAATTACAAAATGATTGGAAAATAATCTAATTAAAGTCGAAAATGCCTTTAACGCTATGAAATATTTGGCTTTATTTTATCTTTTTACTCTAGAAGTTATTCATAAGGACGTGTTAATGAAAGCGATGGCGAGAATAGCTATTCTTTTCAATGTACTTTTAGTGGTTTCGTGCACTGACAGCCCTCAGCAAGCAGACGCGACATTTGAACCCTACCAGCGAACAGCAACTTACACCTCAAATGCTAGCCCAGTGGTACTGGTTGATGAATCTCACCACAATTTTCTCACCATCAATAATCGCTTCAAACCCTTTGCTCAGGTGTTACTAAGCGACGGAGTCACGGTTGATTCAAACAAGGTAAGTTTCAGCCAACAGGCCCTTAAAAATGTGGATATTCTTGTTATCGCCAATGCCCTTGATAAAAAGCGAAGCAATTGGCAACCCCCTTTTAACCAAGCGCTGACTAATGATGAAGTATCTGTTGTTATTGAATGGGTACGAAATGGCGGCTCACTTTTTCTTATTGCCGATCACGCCCCTTTTCCGAAAGTCATAGAAAGCCTAGCAACAGCGTTGGGCTTCACTTTTACTAATGGCCACGTCAAAGCAACACTATTTAGCAAGGCCACGGGTACGCTGATTAGCCATGAAGTAACCTATGCACATGAAAATACTAAGCAAGATGATAATTCTAGCGCTAATGCTAATGCTAATGCTAATTCTAATTCTGAAGCCAATCCAGAAGCCAAAACCCCAAACCATGTCGAACTTCCTGTATTTATGCAAGAAAGTCAAAATGGCGCATTCACATCAGTATTAAATAGTCAATTGCACGTAAAAGAAGTGATACAAGTTAAAACTTTCGGCGGCGCTGCCTTTTTACCACCAGAAGGGGCCACTTCACTGTTAACCCTTGGACCACGTACTGTATCTATTGAGCCAGAAGTTCCTTTTGAAATAACGTCTAGCACACGTCGAAGAGCCATTGAAGGGTGGAGTCAAGGTGCCTTGTTGAAATTGGGTAAGGGGCGGGTTGCAGTGTTTTCTGAAGGCATGATGTTTTCTTCTCAAATCGATACGCGTACAGGAGATAAACATGGTATGAGGTCGGTAGGAGCTGAACAAAACGAACGATTTTTACTTAACATTATTCATTGGCTAGCAGGTTAAACAGAGCTGACAAAAAAGTTGAGTGGCGCATAGATGCAAACTCAATGTCAGCTCTGTAATCGCTATCAGGACAGTAGCATTAACGCGTTAATTCTTGTCTAATGATTTCGGCACCTGCACTCAATGCGTTGAGTTTTCCGCGTGTTACATGTTGTGATAACGGCACCATGCCACAGTTAGTACAAGGGTATAGTTTATCAGCATCAACGAACTGTAAGGCCTTTCTTAGGGTATTAGCGACTTCTTCTGGTGTTTCAATAGCATTGGTGGCTACGTCTATAGCACCAACCATCACTTTTTTCCCACGAAGCAGCTCGATTAGTTCCATGGGAACCCGAGAATTTTGACACTCTAGCGAAATAAGGTCGATAGAGGACGATTGCAGTTTTGGAAAAATCTCTTCGTATTGTCTCCATTCATCACCTAATGACTTTTTCCAATCGGTGTTGGCTTTAATCCCATAGCCGTAGCAGATATGTACGGCAGTTTCACATTTTAACCCTTCAGCTGCGCGTTCAAGTGCCGCAATGCCCCAGTCATTCACCTCATCGAAAAATACATTAAAAGCAGGTTCATCAAACTGAATAATATCAACGCCTGCAGCTTCCAACTCTTTGGCTTCTTGGTTTAATATTTTCGCAAATTCCCAAGCAAGCTTTTCGCGACTTTTATAGTGGCTGTCGTAAAGGGTATCTACCATCGTCATGGGGCCGGGAAGTGCCCATTTAATTGGTTGGCTAGTTTGTTGACGTAAAAACTTGGCATCATCGACAAAAACGGCTTTTTGACGAGTAACCTCACCAACCACCATAGGCACACTGGCATCATATCTGTCACGGATTTTTACCGTTTTACGCTGCTGAAAATCAACACCGTTTAAATGTTCAATAAAGGTGGTAACAAAATGTTGGCGAGTTTGTTCACCATCGCTAATGATATCAACGCCAGATTGTTGCTGATTGAGTAACGACAAGCGTAAGGCGTCTTGTTTGCCCTGAGTCAGTTCATCACCCTCTAATTTCCAAGGTGACCAAAGTGTTTCAGGTTGCGCTAGCCAAGACGGTTTAGGAAGGCTGCCGGCAATTGAAGTAGGTAATAATTTTTTCATAATATGTACTACACGTTTGAATGAGTTAAAGGGCGCAGTTTGCAGACCATTGTTGAAGAATATTGTGGTAAGGCTTGATGAAATTCTCTTCAACAAACTTACCTTGTTGAGCCGCTAAGTGATTGCGTTCTTCTCGGTCATATTCTATTTGTGTGAGTGAATGATCTTGGTGTTTTAAATTCGGCTGATACACTCTACCTGCGACCGCGTTTGCGTTATAAATCTCAGGGCGATAAATCTTTTGGAAGGTTTCCATGGTGCTAATCGTGCTTATCAATTCAAGATTGGTGTAATCGTTTAGCAAGTCACCAAAATGATAGAATGCCAAAGGGGCAACGCTATTAGGCGGCATGAAATAGCGAACCTGCAGTCCCATCTTTTGGAAATACTGCTCGGTTAACGAAGCGCTATTAGGCTGGTATTCAAAACCTAATACAGGGTGCTGATTTTCCGTTCTTTGGTAAGTTTTGTTTTCCGACACACTCAGGCAGATAACAGGTAACTTACTGAAACTTTCTTTGTAAACGTCTGAGTTCACGAATGCTTTAAACATCTTCCCGTGCAAATCACCAAAATCATTGGGAATGCTAAACTGGTCTCGGTCTTTATTATGCTCAGATAAGATCACGCTAAAGTCGTAGTCTCGTACATAAGACGAAAAGTTGTTCCCCACAATTCCTTCAATAGTCGTATTGGTTTTGCGATCAAGAATATTGGTTTTTAGTATTTCAATGGTAGGAAAGGTACAGCCGTTACCTTCAACATCAATATCAACCGAAATGATTTCAAGCTTTGCCGAATAACGATCGCCGCTAATATTGTCCCAATACGCTAGAGCATTAAAACGATTGTCTATCATCTGTAATGCGTTTCGAAGATTATCCTGGCGTCGTCTACCTCTAGCCAAGTTAGCAAAGTTAGTAGTGATGCGTGTGTTGTCAGATGGACGGTAGTTTTCATCAAAACAAACGCGCTTAAGCGAAAAAGTAAAAGTGTTATTCATGGTGATCTGACATTCCATTTGTGAACATAAACCCAAATTTTTAGCTCAGTTCAACTGTTCTGTATTTTCTAATTAAGCGCCTAGTAGCTAATTAAAAACGAATGCAATACGTTAGTTGTGTCGAGCAGAGAAGGTTTTATACGCAGATTAACTGATGAATAAAAATGATTTAATTTCATTAAATTATGAACTTTACTCATAATTGTCAGTTTTAAGTTTTAAGTTTTAAGTTTTAATTTGAATAATGACAGCGCTGCCGTAAAAGCAATCTACTTGTGTGAAGGGATGTGAAAATTCAACACTATTAGTAAAAAGAATGAATAAAAAGAATAGAGGTAAATGCTTCAAAAGCCCGAAGCAGCAGACTTATTTGCTTCGAACTTATCTGCTTCGGGTTTTGAACATTTTGAATGACAGGGTAACTATTAGTTCGCCGGGTAAAAGCGTTTTGTATTAAAGGGGATAGGGGAATACAGCCACACAGCTAATGAAGCTTTACCGTGCTTTGGTTGCACAGCATTGCTTAAATTTTTTCCCGCTGCCACAAAGACAAGGTAAGTTACGGCCGTATTTTACTTTGCCGCAGTCATCATGGAGTATCCCGTCGTGATAGCACCATTTGCCATCTTCAACAATAAAGTTCGATGTCTCATGTAACTGATATAGGTTTTTATTTTCAAAATAATAAGCCGTGAAATCTACCGTATCCGTTGCACCTTCATTAATTTGCATTATGTCCTCAGTAACCCCTTCGGCATGTTTAATAAGAGGTACATTCTGGGTTTCACCCACTTCCAGTGCAAACCACGTAGCATTAGCTGCATTTGCAGTTAATTCATTAACACTTAATTCCGGTTGACGTACTTTTGTGTAGGTAGCCAGTACATAATCGAATTGCTTACTGGCATACGCAGAAAAACGAGAGCGCATTAAATGGGCAGCAGTTTGAGGTGTGGCATGCCCTTTTAAAAAAGGTTCACAGCATGAAGAAAATGGTAAATTTGAACAGCAAAAACATCGCATAATTTTTTACAACCAAGTTAGCAGTGCACATATTGAATATATGTGCAGGTAAACGTGCACTCGGGCGCAATGCTAACGGTTAATCAAACGAATTACCATGGCCCTGCTGCAAGGTTGCCTTCATTTAACGCTGAATCTACTCGCACATTTACCAAACATACAGAATAAAGTTCGCAAAGCTTTCTGATCATATCGCTGTCGGTAGGCTGCAAATCTAAATCAATATTTTCAACATACAGTGTTTTGCACTGGCCGCCGGTTATCAGCTTGCTTATCCACTCTGGCATTTTTTCCTTTTCAGGTTTTTGTATACGAATAGCGTGGTCGACTTCTTTTGAAAATGACACTGAATCGGCTAATAGATAATTCCAGCCCTTACTCGTGCCACCTTTTCCTTCACCTGGATAGCCTTCGAAAGGTAAGGGGAGCTGTACAACGTTAGAAATAGCGGTGCTTGAAACAGACTTATTGGTCACTGAGGTACGTAATGCCTGTAAACGTGCAATTGGAGAAGTGTTCATAGCGTTACCTTTTCGTAAGTTATTTTTAAACTGGCTATCTATACAGTGTGTATGTGTATACAGTAGTTTTAAGTTGGAAGGATTGCAAGCATTAAATTGTGTTTTTTTCACACAATGTTTATTTCTTAAATGCTTTTGAATGGTTATACCGATTTGAAGAGGGAAGTGCTTCGCGCGCAAACGCTGTAATATCAATGACTACAGCGTATTGTCGTTCAAGGGTAGGCGTATAGCCACCAAAGGGTAAGCAAATTTAATGACTAAATTGGCGACTTAGGTACACTACAACCGCATAAAATTTCATTAGGGTAAACACGATGACGTGAACCTAGTAACAATAAATAAGGCATGATTTGCGGTGAGCAGTTTAATAACACTAGGGTATGTTGGTATGTTTGTTTCAGCGTTTCTTGCTGCCACAATATTACCCTTAAGTTCTGAACTGGTATTTACCACCTTGGCGCTAAACGGTTCATCTGCATTGGTGTTACTCGTTGTTGCATCTACAGGTAATGTATTGGGTTCAATCGTAAATTATGTTTTGGGCTTTCGCTTCGGCCAATTGGCAGCGACCAAGTTGCTGCGCGTTTCTCACGCCACCTTTATGCGGGTTGAAGTCATGTATAAAAAGTGGGGGAAATGGTCTTTACTGCTAGCCTGGGTGCCAATTATTGGTGACCCATTAACTCTGCTAGCAGGCACCTTACGTACGCGCTTTTGGTTTTTCTTACTGATTGTGGGAATAAGTAAAACTGCGCGATATGCCGCGCTGTTGTTTTTTATCACTCACTAAATTTGCACCAGTACTGGTTAAGTTTGTACAGCGTGTTTCCGGTTTTTATTACGAGCATGTTTTTTTCGTGCAGTAGTCACTAAACCTTTAATTCTGTTGAATAACAATACAAAGGTAAACAACCAATACCATATGGGTTCTTGCCATAGGGTTTTTTGTGACCATGAAAAATGAAGCAATGCCAAAGGTACTATTAAATAAATACTGTTATGTAAATGCTGCCAACGCTTGCCCATACAGCGACGAATTTTCTGAAAAGACGTGACTGTTAATACGAAGAGTAAAACCAAAGCGGTAAGCCCTACTACAATATAGGGCCGTTTAACCAACTCAGTAGCAATCAAGCCCATGTCTAGTTGCAGTTCGAACAGGATGTAAGTCACAAAATGCGACAGTGCATACACAAAGCTATATATCCCCAGCATTCGCCTGAATTTAATTGGCTCTGGGCTAGGCAGTATTTTTGCTAATGGGCTTAACATCAGCGTAATAAGTAAAAGGTGTATTGCCCATATACCGGTTTCGTTTAGCAACGTATCAACAGGATCGGGGCCTAAATTATCGGTGACGCCAGCGTAAAAAAGGCCAACTAAATACCCAAGTGCCAGTAAATGAATGATGCCCTTTAATGACCTGCGAGTTAAATTTGAAACACGAACGGGTTTTTTGAATATTTTCATTAGAAGTTACGGGTTAAATCCATGTTTGCATAAAGCGGCGCTACTTCGCTGTAACCATTGTACATTTCGGTAGGTATTCTATTGCGTGATAACAAGCCACCAGTGGTAATACGGCGTTCGCTAGCTTGACTCCAACGAGGGTGAGATACCTCAGGGTTCACATTAGCGTAAAAACCATATTCGTTAGACGCTAAGCGGTTCCATGTAGTCGGGGGCTGTTTATCGGTCAACCGGATACGGACTATCGACTTAATACTCTTAAAGCCGTACTTCCAAGGCACAACTAATCGAACGGGCGCGCCGTTTTGTGGTGGTAGGGTTTTACCGTAAAGTCCTACCGACATTAGCGTAAGCGGGTGCATGGCTTCATCTAAACGCAGGCCTTCAACATAAGGGTATTCAATACCACCACCCAAGAAACGGTTACGCTGCCCCGGCATTTGCTTTGGCTCGTATAAGGTTTCAAAGGCCACATATTTAGCTGACGAAAGGGGATCGGCCGCTTTTAGTAATGCGCCTAACTCATAACCAATCCAAGGGATAACCATAGACCACGCTTCTACACAACGAAGTCGATAGATTCGCTCTTCAAGAGGAAAACGTTTCATTAGATCATCAAGATTCAGTGTGAGTGGTTTGTTCACCAGCCCATCGACTTTTAACGTCCACTCAGAAGTATCAAATTCTTGCGCGTTTTTAACCGGTTCATCTTTGGCAGTGCCAAACTCATAAAAGTTATTTTAAGAAGTAGCTTTAGCTTCTGGGGTTTGTGTTTCGCTAATTTGGTACTTTTCTGGTTGGCTAAATTTGAGCGCTTGGGTTTTAAATGCTTCTGCTTTCTTTTCTTCATCTTCCCAAAACCAACCTGCTGCATTCGCGGGGTTTGAAAGTAGTGTAGAAGCACCTACAAAACCAAGAGATTTTAGTAACTGGCGACGATTAAGGTAAACACTTTCATCGGTCACATGATTGTCGGTTAACTTTACTGATGGTTTAAAAGGTTTAGACATACTTACACCATTAATTGATGAGCGCGCTTAGACATTAAGAACTGAAAAGCAGGTAACGTCGACTTCGCGCGAAGGCACCGAGGCTACATTACTTACGTGGAGACAAGGTTTTAAGATTGCACCATGTATTACGCGCGTTTTATTACACACGCGAATTTTATAAAAAATAACTACAGATTTGACGCGTATAAATGAAGACCCATTTAATAAGAAAAAAATTTCATGTATTACCAAGAACACAGCGAGACACAATGGTAAGTAAGGGATACCAATTGAACTCATTATGCTTTTTTGTGCATAGTAATCAATAGCTTTAGCTTGAGCTGAAATAGAAAAACGCGTAACTTAAATGGTTTACCTATTTTAATAACAAATATAAAAATGAAAGCCGACGAAATAGAGCAATTAGCGCTATCTGGTTCAGAAACCAGAGATGTGATCACCCCGTATGCTTTTAACGTTGACCAAGCGCTATTAGGTATCCCTCTAGCCACACCGATTAGGCGCGCACTGGCAATGATCATTGATGTCATTTTAATATTTATGGCTGCGAAGCTTAGCGCAACGTTAATTGCCTTTGTTGCTGCTATGGCTTTTTATAAAGGCACTGCACAACAATACCTTCCTAAAATGTCGCCGTTTTGGCGCAGAGCCTTAAAGCTTTTTGCGGCAAGCTTTTTATTTGTAAGCTCGCTAACGGTACTCTCGTTAGCAATAGATTTCTTTGAAGGCGATAGCGCTATACAAGGAACACAAATAAAAGAAGCAGAGCGAAAAGATGAGTTAAGTGAGCATGATAAATCAATAATACGTACCTATTTAGCGCAAACAGACGACGATAAAAACTGCGATGATATTTGCCAGAGCGCTGCTAGCGCTAGTTTAGTTGCTCAATTGCCTGAACTTGCTGAAATTGAAGGCGCTGAAAGTTCTCAATTTACGCGATCGCTATTACACTTAATGGCTATAGCAGATGAAGAATTTGATGCAGCAGAGGACGGTAAAAATACAGATTTAGCGCCAGAGAGCATTTCGGGCAAAGTTACAAATGAAAGTAGCACAACACCCGTAACCAGTATTTTGCAGTGGGGTAAAGGGATTATTCAAGACCTAGGTTTAGGTTTCGGTTGGGCTGCGGTTTATTTTACCTTGTTCTCACTGCTCTGGCGCGGGCAAACCCCAGGTAAAAAAGTATGTAATATTCGCGTGGTTTCGCTAAGCGGTGAGCCACTTGGCATGCTTGATTGCTTTGGCCGGTACGGTGGTTACGGAGCAGGTTTTGCGACGGGGTTATTAGGCTTTTTACAAGTGTACTGGGACCCAAACAGACAAGCCATTCAGGATAAAATATCTGCCACCGTGGTTATTCAGGGGAGTGTGAACCAAGTTGTAGATGCGCAAACCGTTGCAGATGCGGTTAAAGTTTAGTTCTGGTTTACGCAACTTAATAAATTTTTCCACACTCAACCTTTTTCACACTCAGCGCTACCCGTGAAAGTTATCTTGAATGCCACCTTGTCGAGGAGAAAAGAGTGTGCCGTATAAGCGTGAGGCAAATTCATCGGTCATGCCGGAAATATAGTCTGCAAGCACGCGCATTCCGTTATCTTGTTCACACGCTTTCAACCAACGCTCTTGGGTATTTTCGGGTAATAAGCGTTCGGGATCAGAGCTGAAGGCTTCTAGTAGCTCCATCACTACCATTTGGCCTTTATATTCAAGCTGCTGTACATCAGGGCGGCGAATCACTTTGTTATAAACAAAGCGCTTGAACAGTTCTAAACCATTTTCAAAGTCGGTTGGCATTTTCGCGTTATAGGCAAGCAGCGGATGCTCAAAGCCTTCTACATCCGCTATTTCTATGGCGGTAATGAAACTGTTTACCAAAGCACCAATAGCGTTTTTGCGCTCGTGATGGGCTTTGCTGAAAAGCTTATCGGTCAGTTCATCAATATTATCTGACAACCATTTTATCTCTAGTGACTTAAGCGGGAGGGTGACATCGCTAATAAAGTCTTGCCGGTTCACCATGTCCATGACAATTGCGTCTTCTAAATCGTGTATGCCATAAGCAATATCATCCGCAAGTTCCATAATCGAGCAATCAAAAGACTTGAAGCGTGTTTTACTGTGCTTGTTATCAATCTGGTTGAATGACATGAGCTTGTCTTTGTCAGAAGCGCTAAACGGCGCTAGTAACCAATCAAACAAGGGTTCATCACACCGAAACAAGCCTTTAGGCGGATGCCATTGGCTTGCTTTGACTTGGCGTAATGATGCGGGGCGCTCCCCCATAACATTAGGGGTTGTTAAGGTATCGATAAAATTGGGGTATTTCACAAGGCCCAAAACGCTTCGGCGGCACAAGTTCATGCCGTGTTCTGCAGTGTAAGGCTCTAACTGAGTAACAATGCGAAAGGTCTGGCCGTTGCCTTCAAAGCCGCCATGTTCATGCATCATATAATGAAGGGCTATCTCACCACCGTGACCGAAAGGAAATGGACACCCACTAAAAAAGATAAAAGTGTATCTATTGTTGGAAAGGTAAATTAGTATGTAATTAGATTTGGTATGAGAAATAGATGATGTATAACTTTCAAAGTGAAAAATATAAAACAAAGATGATGTGTGACGATGATGGTATTCCATTGTTGCTACCCAACTTATATTTACATTCACTTTATAAAAATAGACAAGTATACAAATTAACATGGGTAGATGGGTCTGGAAAGCGCAGAATAAAAGATGCAGAGCTTAATAAAGTAACATTATCAAAAACAAAAATTACCGAATGCTTTTACGAGTTAAGAAAGTTTCTGTTGTGGCTTGAAAGTTATTCAGAAAACTCACCTTCAATTTCTCTAAGTACACACCATAACTTACCTGAAGAAATTCTAAATTATTATATTAATAGTGTATTGATCTTGGAACGAAATACCAGCGAGAAAATGGTCGAGAAAGCAGTTTCAGGCTTGACGTATTACTACAACTATTTGGCTTTCAATGGGTTTACCAACATTAAAGAGATCCGTGTAAAAGACGATAAAAAATCTATTGCAAGGGACAATACAAAAAGAAGAAATGTAATCAAGTATCTGTCTCCACGTATGCGGGCTGAACTTTATGCCAATGCTAAAAGTCTTCGAGTAGAATGTACGTTGCGGGCAGGTGGAGAATGTGGCCTACGTACGCAGGAAAATATGGGATTATTACTTAATGACTTTAAAGTTGGTGGTCAATCATATTTAGGTCTGAAATCGTTTCTCAAGGAAATAGATACAGAATTAAAACTCAATACGCGCATAGACAAACAAAAGCAAGAGTTCAAGTATTGGCTTCAAGGTAAATATACTAAAGGCCGCAGAGGTGTAACCGTTCACCAAGGCCCT